>NZ_CP054877.1:900000-1032764 GCF_014706615.1 Candidatus Vesicomyosocius sp. SY067_SCS001
TTTATGCGGCAAGCACCTTTACTGGAACGTATGCTAGTTAATGACGGCTTTATGCTTTCTAAGTACTGGTTTTCTGTTAGTCATCAAGAGCAGTTAAGGCGATTTCATCTACGTAAAAATGACCCATTAAAAAGATGGAAGTTAAGTGAAATTGATTTACAATCATTAACAAAATGGGAACAATATACCAAAGCTAGAAAAGATATGTTTTTTTACACCAATACCGCTGATTCATCTTGGATTGTTGTAAAATCAGATGATAAAAAACGTGCAAGAATTAATTGTATTAGGCATTTTCTTTACTATCTAGATTATCCTAATAAAGATAGTAAAATAGTTTTTAAGCCTGATTCAAAAATTATTGGAAGTGTGAGTAATTTATATAAAAATAAGGAGAATATTTGATATCAAATAAAAAACAACAATTAAAAGATGCTATACAAATTGCAAGAAAGGCAGAAATTGAAGCCTTAATTGCGACTGAAAAAGCTCAAAAATCTGTTAATAAAATAGTAAAATTAAGAAAAGAGTTAGATGTACAGTATAGAAAATTAGCTAAAAAAATCAAAAAAAGTAAAAAAAACAACGACAAGAAAATAGAGTATTTTTCTAAAAAGAAAGTAAAAAAAGCAAAGAAAAAAAAATCTTTAAAATAATTCCAGTTCTTAACTAGTTTATCATAATATTTTTAGTAATTTTTCTTTTAAATAATAGCTATGTAATACATTAAGTTTTAATATTCACATTTTTTTAATAGACAAAATGCAATTATTGACAATACAATAATTATACTCAATAAGACTAAAATTGAAACCCAAAACTCAGAAGTACTAACGCCTAAAAACCCAAATCTAAAACTATCAACCATATAATAAATAGGATTAAATTTAGATATATTTTGCCAAAA
Source organism: Candidatus Vesicomyosocius sp. SY067_SCS001 (assembly GCF_014706615.1). Taxonomy (NCBI): domain Bacteria; kingdom Pseudomonadati; phylum Pseudomonadota; class Gammaproteobacteria; family Pseudothioglobaceae (SeqCode); genus Candidatus Vesicomyidisocius; species Candidatus Vesicomyidisocius sp. SY067_SCS001. The sequence goes on from NZ_CP054877.1 coordinate 900,908, forward strand.
TTGTGGTAGTATTTCTACATTATAAAATATACCGCCAAGATAAGTCATAGGCATAAGAATAAAAGTAGGAACAATAGATATATCATCAAACGATTGGGCAAAAATAGCGTTAATAAATCCTGCTAATGAGAATAAGATTGAGGTAAATAAAAAAATAATAAACACAATTAGCATATTATTTATTTCAAAGTCAATAAAAAAACTCATAGCAATAGAAACCCCCAATCCAACTGCAAAGCCTCGCGATACACCACCAGATACATAACCTAATAAAATAACCCAATAAGACACAGGTGCTACTAATAATTCTTCAATGCTATGATTAAATTTTGCTAAAAAAAACGATGTTACTGTATTAGTATAAGAGTTAGTAATCACCGTCATTAAAATCACCCCAGGAATTATATAATGTAAATAATCCACACCTTGCATATCACCAATACGCTTGCCCATTAAACCGCCAAAAATTAATAAATATAGTGACGTAGTGATAATAGGTGGAAAAATAGTTTGTACCCAAATACGAGAAAATCTTAAAATTTCCTTAATAACAATAGTTTTATAAGAAATCCACATCATTACTCCTTGTTAGTTAAGTATAAAAATAAAGTTTCTAAACGATTTTGAGCGCTATGAATATAGTCCACACTAACACCTTGTATATCTAAATTATATAACACACTGGTAATGCTAACATCTGAATTCAATACAACTTGTAATGAATGATCATCTAAACGTTCGCATTTAAACCTATCACTTGTTATAGTCTGAGGTAATTGAGCTAAGCTTTCTAAAATCAGCACTTGTTGGTCAACTTGTGACAATAATGCCTTCATACTAGTTTGCTTAATCACTTTGCCTTTATTTAGAATAGCAACATTACGACAAAGTAACTCAGCCTCTCCAAGATAATGTGTAGTTAGAATAATGGTCATACCTTGGCGATTAAGTTTACTCAAAAAACGCCATATTGAATGGCGTATTTTAACATCAACACCTGCGGTAGGTTCATCAAGAATTAATATCTTGGGTTGATGAATGAGAGCCCTTGCTAACATTAAACGTCTCTTCATACCACCTGATAATGATTTAGCCATATCAAAACGTTTTTCCCAAAGATCTACCTCTTTGAGTAGAAACTCAGCTTGAATTTTAGCTTTTGACTTAGCAATGCCATAATAACCTGCTTGATTAATCAAAATTTCCTCAATAGGTTCAAAAGGATTAAAATTAAATTCTTGCGGCATTAATCCAATTAATTTTTTCACCTGATTAACATGACTACTTTGATTAAAACCTAATACCTTAATACTACCTGAAGTTTTATTAAGTAACCCGCAAATAATACCAATAACTGTTGTCTTTCCTGCACCATTACTGCCTAACAATGCATAAAAATCACCATGATCAACACAAAGATCAATACCTTTTAATGCTTCTAATTGATTAGCATAAGTCTTTTTTAAACCTTTAATGAGTAATGCAGTAGACATAATGAGTTTAGAATAAAAATCAAAACATTTTAACATTTATCCCCTTTTATTAGCTATTTTTGCGATAATTACCCACTTTAAATTATTTCCCAAAACATACAGAACTTATGATGAACATAAAAAATATAGTACTACCTGATATTGGTGATTTTTATGAAGTTGAAGTAATTGAGATTTTAGTAAATATTGGAGACAAAATAAACACGAATGATAGTATAGTAACCTTGGAAAAAGACAAATCTTCTATGGAAATTCCAAGCCCTTTTACAGGTATTATTACGAAAATTGAAGTCAATATTGGTGACAAAATTAAACAAGATGATATCATCTTGAGTATTGCAAGTGAATATAGTGAGATTCAAAATATCAACAAAAACATCAAAAATGAATATCCTAAAACAAAAATAATACCCATTATTGTACCTAATATTGGTGATTTTGACGAAATTGAGGTCATTGAAATTCTAGTCAGTGTAGGAGATAAACTATCTGTAGAAGACAGTATAATCACTTTAGAAAGTGATAAAGCTTCAATGGAAATCCCAACACCAGTTGCAGGCAAGGTTATTAATATTAATGTTGCACTAGGTGATAAAGTTTCTCTAGGTACACTAATTCTTAATATTAAAAGTATAGCTGAAGAAACACTTACGGAAATTAAAATGAAAAGTTTAACACCAATACTACCAAACCTAAGTACACTAACGCCAGTAACAACTAACATTAATAAAGTTGGTTCAAAACCAATCAGGGGTAACTCACACGCTTCACCTTCTATTCGTAAACTAGCTAGGGAGTTAGGTGTTGATTTATCATATATAACTGGTACAGGAAGAAAAGGTAGAGTTTTAGATACTGACCTTAAAAATCACGTTAAACAAATCATAACTTCTGACAATTTTAACAGCGCCCTTCCTAAACCACCAATAATTGATTTTTCTAAATTTGGGGACACTGAAACAATAAAACTATCTAGAATAAATAAATTATCAGGTAAACATTTAACTACATGCTGGTTAAGCATTCCCCACGTTACCCAGTTTGACGAAGTTAACATTAATCAAATGGAAGCATACCGACAAAAACAAAGAGCTAACGGCATTAAACTCACTCCTCTAGTTTTTATTATGAAAGCATTGGTTCAAACGTTGAAAAATCATCTACGTTTTAATGCTTCACTTGATGAATCAGGTGAAAACTTGATTATTAAAAAATATTTTAACTTAGGAATTGCAATGGACACACCAAAAGGCTTAATTGTGCCAGTTATTCGTGATGTTGAAAAAAAATCTTTAACTGATCTAGCTAAAGAACTTTTTGAAACTTCAAAGAACGCACGAGAAAATAAGTTAAAACCCGCAGATATGCAAGGTTCAGGTTTCACTATTTCCAGCTTAGGTGGTATTGGTGGTACACAATTTACCCCTATTGTTAATGCACCAGAGGTAGCTATTTTAGGCATATCACGTTCATATTTAAAACCTACTTGGAATGGTGAAAATTTTATCCCAACTTTAACATTACCACTAGCATTGTCCTATGACCATCGCGTGATTGATGGTGCACAAGGTGGACGGTTCATGGCAGAGTTAAATACAATATTAAAAGAGGCAAATTATGATTAAGACTCAAGTTGTTATTATAGGCTCTGGTCCTGGAGGTTATACAGCTGCCTTTCGTCTGGCAGATTTAGGTAAACAAGTTACTCTAATTGAACGTTATAACGCTTTAGGTGGTGTATGCTTAAATGTCGGCTGTATTCCTTCTAAAGCACTTCTTCATACAGCCCAAATCATCAATGAAGCAAAAAATTCCTCACATATAGGGGTTACCTTTAATGAGCCACTAATTAGTGTCAATGGTATACGCACAAATAAAGACAACATCGTAACCAAACTAACAAATGGTATCAAAACTTTAGCAAAAGCAAGAAAAGTTAATGTTGTAACAGGTTATGGAAGATTTATCTCAGCTAATCAAATTACAATAGAAAATAGCAATGATATTATTGAATTTGAACAATGTATTATTGCTACAGGTTCACAAGTTGCCAAAATCCCCACCCTTACATTTGATGATGTTCGTGTAATGGATTCAACAGACGCACTAAACTTATCCAATATACCAAAACGTTTGTTAGTAGTAGGTGGGGGTATTATTGGCTTAGAAATGGCAACAGTTTATAACGCACTTGGTAGCGAAATTACTGTGGTTGAACTTTCTGACCAACTAATTACTAGTGCCGACAAAGACATTGTCAATCCACTACTTAGGTACATTAAAAAACAATATGCTAACATTTTTTTAAACACCAAAATAACCAAAATTGAGGCATTAAAAGAAGGTATTAAAGTCGGATTTGAAGGAAAAAACACCCCAAAATTCGACACCTTTGACAAAATACTAGTCGCTATTGGTCGCACCCCTAATGGAAAATTGATCGATTGTGAAAAAGCTGGTGTTGAAATAAATGATTGGGGTTTTATTCCTGTCAATAAACAAATGAAAACCAATGTTAATAACATCTACGCCATTGGAGATATTACTGGTCAACCTATGCTTGCCCATAAAGCCATACACGAAGCTAAAATTGCAGCAGAAGTTATTTGTGGATACAAATCAGGTTTTAATGCCCTTACTATCCCATCTATTGCCTATACAGACCCAGAAATTGCTTGGACAGGAAAAACTGAAAAAGAACTAAAAGCTAAAGGAATCTCTTATGAAAAAGGTTTATTTCCTTGGACAAATTCAGGTCGTAGTTTAAGTATTGGTAGATCTGAAGGCATTACCAAAGGATTATTCGATGTAAAAGGCAAAATTTTAGGCATGGGCATTTGCGGCACCAATGCAAGTGAATTGATTGCTGAAGCAACACTAGCTATTGAAATGGGTTGTGATATGGATGATATTGCACTAACTATCCACGCCCACCCAACCTTAAGTGAAACTACCGCCTTTGCAACTGAGATGGCACAAGGTACAATTACAGATTTATTATCATCAAAAAAGAAAAAATAGGGATAGATTATATGAATATAAAACAAGCAAGAAAAAATGTCATTGAACAACAAATACGTCCTTGGGGCGGCTTGAATTATATTGCTAATAATGCACTTAAAAACACACCAAGAGAATATTTTGTACCAGAGAAATATAAAAATCTTACATTTGCAGATATTGAAATTCCACTTACTAGTAAAGCAAAAATGCTTTTTCCGAAGATTGAAGGTCAATTATTGAATGCACTTAATATTAAAAAACATGAAACTGTACTAGAGATAGGAACAGGTAGTGGTTATTTAACAGCTGTTTTGTCAAAATTATGCAAATCTGTAACCAGTATTGAAATTGATGAAAATCTTACTCATAGTGCCAAAAAAAGAATTGATACATTGGGTATTGATAATGTTACTTTAGAAGTGGTAGATGCTTCTAAAGACTGGAAGTATAATGATTTCTTTAATGTAGTGATTATTAGTAGTTCAGTGCCTAAAATTACAAGACGTTACTTTCATTTATTAAATGTAGGTGGTAGAATTTTTGTAATTGAAGGTACTAAAAACGTTATGAGTGCAAAACTTATTACTCGAATTAATAAGAATAAATGGGATACAAAATCATTATTTGAAACACAATTAGACACAATGCAAGGGTTAGAATCATCAAATAATTTTGAATTTTAATCATGAACTTATTTTTTGATTTTATCCTAAAAAAAGCCTCATTAGGGCTTACACTTTTATTACTAATTGCTATATTTTTTATAGCTCAAATCTCTAATTCTCAATTAGATGCATCTTCAGACTCTTTAGTACTAGAAGGTGACAAAAACCTACGTTATTATCAAAACATTAAGAAAAATTATGGGTCTGATGATTATTTAATCATCTCTTATCAGGTTAAAGACAATTTAATTACACCTAAACAACTTGATCATCTTAGAAAATTTAAACAAGATTTAACTAAAATTAACCAAATCAGGTCAATAACAACTATTCTAGATGTACCACTTTTTAGATCTCCTCCATTGTCTTTAGCAGAACTAGCTAGTGAAAACATCAGCATTGATAATGATAATGCTAACTTGGCATTAGCTAATAATGAATTCAAAAATTCACCTTTATATGCTAACAATTTAGTAAGTAAAGATGGAAAAACAACCGCTATTCTAGTGACACTAAAAAATAATCAAAAATTCAAAGAATTACGTGAAAATCTTGACAAAATGCACACCCAAAGAACTAATAATACATTATCAAATGACCAACAATTGAAACTTAAAATTATCGAAAAGCAAGTTTTAAAGAATATCACTATCCAGAATAAAATACAAGCACAAACAATTGCCCAAATTAGAACTACTATTAACCAATATTCAAATAAAGCTCATTTATTCTTAGGTGGGTTACCTATGATAACTACTGATATTATGACCTATATTAGCAATGATTTGCTCATATTTAGTTTAGCAGTTATTGGGTTAATGAGTTTAATTCTAACGATTATTTTCAAAAGTATTCGATGGGTCGTTATTCCAATTGGCATTAGCATTTTCAGTTCGTTTATCATGACAGGAATTTTAGCTTATTTAGGTTGGAAGATTACCGTTATTTCATCTAATTTTTTCTCATTATTACTAGTTATAACACTTTCAATAGTTATTCATCTTATAGTTAGATATAGAGAAATTTCCCAGCTTAATCCAAATATAAACTCACATCAACTAATTAAAGACACCTTATCACAAATGTTTAAGCCTTGTTTTTTCACAACTATAACCACATTTGTAGCTTTTAGCTCTTTACTTATTAGTGGTATCAGGCCTGTGATTAATTTTGGCTGGATGATGTCAATTGGCGTGATTATTACTTTTGTATTATCGTTTTTAGCTTTTCCGATGATCATGAGTTTGTTACCAAAAGCAAAAATTACAAAACACAAAACCGAACTAAGAGCTACCACTTTATTAGCCAAATTTGTAGAAAAATTTGGCAATCATTTATTAGTAATATTAGTAATATTAGTAATAGGTTCTGGATTTGGGATTAGCAAACTTAGTGTAGAAAATAGTTTTATTAATTATTTTAAACAAAACACAGAAATTAATCAAGGGCTAACTTTGATTGATAAAGAACTGGGTGGCACCATTCCACTAGAAATTATTTTTGACAATTTAGCAGAGGACTACTGGTTTGACGAAGATTTACGTAATGAAATACATGACGTCCATCAATATCTTAATTCTTTAGATGAAACTGGTAAAGTATTATCAATTGACACTTTAATGCAGATTCTAACACAAGCTAATGATGGCAAAACACCTAATGGATTTCTCTTAAACATTATTCACTCACAATTACCTGAACGTGCTAAAGTACAAGTGTTATACCCTTATTTATCTGAGAACAGTGGACAACTAAGAATGGTTATCCGTATTAGAGAAACTGAAAAAGAATTAAAACGTGGAGAGTTAATTGATCAAATACAACATCATATTTCTACTGAACTTGGATTTAAACAAAATAGTTTTCATTTAAGTGGCATGCTAGTTTTATACAACAACATGCTACAAAGTTTATTTGACTCGCAAATAAAAACAATTATTGTGGTATTTATAATGATTTTTATCATGTTTTTATTTATTTTCAAATCAATTAGTTTATCCATCCTTGCATTAATTCCAAATACCTTACCATCACTTTTTATCCTTGGTATTATGGGATTATTAAATATCCCACTAGACTTAATGACTATCACTATTTCAACAATTGCCATTGGTATTGGCGTTGATAACGCCATTCACTATATACATCGTTTTAAGCATGAATTTAAAAAAGACAACGATTATATGGCAACTATGTATCGCTCACATGCTAGCATTGGATTAGCTATGTTTTATACCTCAATTACAGTTACAATAGGCTTCTTGATTTTAGCTTTATCTAATTTTATACCTAGTATTTATTTTGGTGTATTTACTGCTATTGCAATGCTTAGTGCACTACTTGCCAATTTAACCCTACTACCTAAATTAATACTAATGATAAAACCAAAAATTAATATATAAATACACGTCAATGGATTAAAAAAGATTATGCTAATAATATTTATTTATCGTTAATACCCATGACAAAACAACATAATTTTGACGTTCTAATTATTGGTACAGGTAGTGCAGGATTAATGAGTGCATTACAATTATCAAATAATTTAAATGTTGCACTAATTTCCAAAGACAAAATATTAGAAGGCTGTTCATACTATGCGCAAGGCGGTATATCTGCTGTACTAGACATAAATGACAACTTTACTACTCATGTACAAGATACCTTATTAACTGCAGCAGGCTTAGGTGATGAAACTGCCATTCGCTTTATGGTTGAAAACGCGCCCAAAGCCATTGCCTCATTAGAACATTCTGGAGTTAAATTTACCAAAAATAAAAATAAAAAGAATTATCATCTAACCACTGAAGGTGGTCATAGCCGTAGAAGAGTAGCACATGTTGCTGATAAAACAGGACAATCAATCCAAACTAATTTGCTCAAAAACGTTAAAGAAAAAAGTAATATAACACTTTTTGAAAGCTATATTGCCATTGATCTATTAATCAAATCCTACGACTGCTATGGCGCTTATGTTTTAAACAAAAATACCAATCAAGTTGAAAGTTTTATCTCTCATAAAACTATTATTGCCACAGGCGGAGCATCAAAAACTTATCTTTATACCTCCAACCCAGATACATCAACAGGTGATGGTATTGCAATGGCTTATCGAGCAAAATGCATTATTACTAATATGGAATTTACCCAATTCCATCCTACTTGCCTTTACCATCCACATGCAAAATCTTTTTTAATTACAGAGGCGCTTCGTGGCGAGGGTGGTAAATTAATTTTACAAAATGGTAAAGCTTTTATGCATGAATTTGACAATCGAGAGGAACTTGCACCACGTGATATTGTTGCCCGTGCAATTGATGTACAAATAAAAACCCATGGATTTGAATGTGTTTATTTAGACATTTCATTTAAAAACAAAATCTGGATTAAACAACACTTTCCAACTATTTACAAAAAATGCAAGTCACTTGGTATTGATATCTCTAAAAATGCTATCCCTGTTGTACCTGCAGCACATTATACATGTGGGGGCGTACAAACTAATCTTGACGGTCAAACTAATATAAACAATCTATACGCCATTGGCGAAGTTGCACACACTGGTGTACATGGTGCTAATCGTATGGCAAGTAATTCTTTATTAGAATGTGTAGTATTTGCTAAATCTTGTGCCAATTATATAAATCAACAATCAAAAACATTAACATATAAAAAATTTAGTCAGTGGGATGCTTCCAAAGTAGCACCTTCAAAAGAAAAAGTAGTCGTATCACATTTATGGGATGAAATTCGCCGTATTATGTGGAATTTTGTTGGTATTGTACGTTCTAACAAACGCTTAAAATATGCACAGTATCGTCTGAATCAAATTCAGACAGAAGTGAACGATTACTACAAACTTTATTTAATATCTAGTAATTTAATTGAACTAAGAAATCTTATTCAAACCGCACAGCTAATTGTGAAATCTGCAATTTTTAGAACAGAGAGTAGAGGATTGCATTACAATGAAGATCATCCACAACAATCAAATCATCCAATTAATACTATAATTAAAAAATCATGATTCTACCCATCTTAAGCCACCCTGATAAACGCTTAAGAATCAAAGCCAAAAATGTAAATATAGTTAATAAAACCATACAAACTTTAATCAAAAATATGTTTGAGACTATGTATGCTAAAAATGGTATTGGATTAGCTGCCACCCAAGTTAACCAACATCTACAAATAGCAGTTATTGATGTACCAAACTCTCAATTTTTATTTAAAAATCGAAAAAATGACTCGCATAAGTTACTACAAAAACAACACCCTTTATGTTTTATCAACCCAGAAATTAAAGAAAAAGATGGACAAGAAAAACACACTGAAAGTTGTCTATCTGTATCAGATTTTCAAGCAGAGGTTCAACGTGCTAATCATATTAAAGTTAAAGCACTCAACGAAAAAGGTGAAATATTTACCCTGCAAGCAACAGGACTACTTGCTATTTGCATCCAACATGAAATAGATCATTTAAAAGGTATTTTATTTGTTGATTACTTATCCAGACTTAAGCAAAAACGACTTCTAGAAAGAATAAAAAAGATGACTAAGATCTAGAAACTGATACTAATCAAAATTAACAACTGCAAACTCAATCTCCAAATATTACTAACTGTCATACAATCCCAAAGATATGGCATAAACAACCACATAAAAAACATTCACTCAACATAATAACAGTTAGGATTAAAATAGTCTAATATGAAACTTTAAAGTTATAAATATCTTCTAAAAACTGTTAAATTTAATGTACAAATTATGGGTTAAGTCTGTAAGAATAGAAGGTTATAGAAAACACATACTTTTAGTATATTACACACCTTAACAAAAAATATATTCAGTAATCTTGGAAATACATTAACCAAATTAGTACTTAAAAATAATTCCACCTACTTGAAAAGTACCTGAAATAATTATGATCTAAACTAATTTATTAGCATGTATTAATACAAAACTTAAACATTACTTATTAAACAATTATAGGATAAACAAACAAGCACCATACATAAATATAGGTACCAATAATATAAAGTCTGTTGTAATTAATTTATAATACTTACTCGACTTAATTAACCATAATCAAAGAAAAGTTTTAAGAATTTTAGATATTAATCTTGTCACGTTAAAAAAAATTAAACGATACAAACTCTAACACTTTATAATCATTGCTTAATTAACATAAAATTTTAAAAAAATAAAATGTCTATACAACGCGCTTTAATCAGTGTTTCTAATAAAAATGGAGTTATTAATTTTGCCCAATTCTTAGTAGATAAAAATATCGATATTATTTCCACAGGTGGTACAGCAAAACTTTTGATAGAAAATAATATTCCAGTAATTGAAGTCTCAGATTATACAATGTTCCCTGAAATAATGGCAGGTCGGGTTAAAACTCTTAACCCTAAAATTCATGGCGGGATTTTAGGACGTCGTGGAATTGATGAGGATATAATGGCACAAAACAACATTAAGCCAATTGACTTAGTTGTAGTTAACCTATATCCATTTCAAGCAACGATTGCCAAAATTGATTGTACATTGGAAGATGCAATTGAAAATATTGATATTGGTGGCTCAGCAATGCTTAGATCAAGTGCCAAAAATTATACATCTGTTACAGTTATAGTAAATAACACAGACTATCAAAAAGTTATGGATGAAATCAGCGAATTAGGCAATACTACACTTAAAACTAGAGCTGCACTAGCCCTTAAAACATTTGAACATACTGCCATGTATGATGGTGCAATTGCTAATTATTTAGGAAAAAATAAAGATGGTTTCTCTAACATCATAAATCTACAATTTAACAAGGCACAATCAATGCGTTATGGTGAAAACCCACACCAAAAAGCCGCGTTCTATGTTGAAAGTAACTTATTAGAATCTTGTTTGGCATCTTCTATTCAATGTCAAGGTAAAGAAATGTCATATAATAATATGGCTGATGCTGATGCTGCCATTGAATGTGTACGTAGTTTTAACAAACCTTGTTGTGTGATTGTTAAACATGCCAACCCCTGTGGCATAGCTGTTCGTAACAATATTCAAAATGCCTATTTAGATGCTTTTAAAACTGATCCAACCTCTGCATTTGGGGGAATTATTGCCTTTAACAGACCACTAGATAAAAGCACAGCTCAAAATATTATTGATAAACAATTTGTAGAAGTTATTATTGCACCAAGTGTACAAACACAAGCTAAACAAGTACTATCCACTAAACAAAATATACGCGTACTAGAATGTGGTAATTTAAACACAGCAAAACCTTCTTTAGATTATAAACGTGTAACTGGTGGTTTATTGGTACAAGATAAAGACCTAGGCATTATCACAAAAAATGATATAAAATGCGTCAGTGATTTAACACCTAGCAAAGACCAAATAGAAGATTTATTATTTGCTTGGAAAGTTGCTAAAGTCGTTAAATCAAATGCTATTGTTTATGCTAAAAATAAAATGACTATTGGGATTGGTGCGGGTCAAATGTCCAGGGTCTACTCTGCTAAAATAGCTAGCATTAAAGCTACTGACGAGGCTTTCATTATTGATGGATGCGTAATGGCGTCTGATGCTTTTTTACCATTTCGTGATGGTATTGATTCAGTAGCACAAGATGGCATTAAAGCCATCATCCAACCAGGTGGTTCAATACGTGATAAACAAGTTATTAAGGCAGCTAATGAGCACGGCATCACAATGGTATTTACAGGTATGCGTCATTTTAAACATTAATTTCAAATAGATATTACTAAAATTTATCCACACAAATTAATAAGGATTTATTAGGTCTTTTCTTATAATTACAAAAATAAATATTTAAGATAATATAACTTAAAAAAAATGAAACTAATAAAATAAATAATTGTTCCAAAAAAAATAATCAATTAAATCTATTGGTGTTTATTAAACAACAAATATTTTTTCTATGAAAGAACTCTCACTTTAAACGATCTTCCTTTTAATTTATCATATCTTATCTTTCTTAATGCCGTTTTAACCAATTTTGAATTAACTGCAACATAAGACCATTGGCTAAGCACATTAATTTTTCCAATCTGATTAAAAGCAATCTCCTTTTTTTTCCCAGTTAATCCACCTACAATATCACCTGGACGTAATTTTTGTTTCTTACCACCGTCTATCTTTAGGGTTATCATGGATGGTTTTTGAATGGGGTTATCTAGATAATGCTTACCTGGTAATGAATCTTGACTAATATTATCCCCATAAACTAATTTTAATGTATCAAGTTTATAGGTCTCTCTATTACTATACAAAGTACAAGCAATCCCAAAATGACCTGCTCTACCAGTACGTCCAATACGATGTGTATGAACTTGATCATCATGAGCAATGTTAAAATTAATCACCATATCAAGTGAGTCAATGTCTAGACCCCGGGCTGCCACATCAGTTGCCACGAGAATAGACACACTTTTATTAGAAAATCTAATCAACGCCTGATCTCGTTCTCTTTGGTCAAGGTCACCATGAATAGCTAATGCATAGAATCCATAATAAGCCAACTCATTAGAAACTCTTTGTGCATCTAGCTTAGTATTACAAAATACTAAGCTAGATTCAAGTTTATATTTTGCCAACAAAAGTCTCAAAGCCATCATACGTTCACTATCTGTATTGATTTCATAGAAATATTGCTTAATAGTTGATCTTTCATGTATTAATGGCACCTTAACCATAACAGGGGACCTCATCACGCGCTGCGTGATATTTATAATAGTATCTATATAGGTCGCACTAAATAATAAGGTTTGTCGATTAGTAGGTATTGTTTTAATAATATTGTCAACAGATTCTTGAAAACCCATATCTAGCATACGATCTGCCTCATCAAGAACTAATGTATTAACATAACCCAATTTAAGCGTACCTTTTCGTAAATGTTCTTCAATACGCCCAGGCGTACCAACCACAACATGCACACCATGTCTTAATGAACCAATTTGAATTTCAAAAGACATACCGCCACACAACACCACAACCTTAATATTATTAATAACTCTAGCTAATTTTTGAATTTCAACAGCTACTTGATTAGCCAACTCACGAGTTGGACACAAAACAATGGATTGCACTTTAAACAATTTAACATCAAGTTTTTGTAACAAACCTAAGCTAAATGCTACTGTCTTACCTGAACCTGTCTTACCTTGACCAATCACATCTTTACCAGATAGAATAATTGGTAAACTCAACTCCTGAATAGGTGTCATTAAATCATAACCTAAAATCGTTAAATTTTTTAACAAATTTGGATGTAACTTCAATGAAGAAAAATCAGTAGTATTCAAAATAATAAAAGTTAATTAATACAGAATAAATTTTACGCCAATCTTTTATGTTAAAGCTCTTATACCAATAATTTATAAAAGCTTATTTATTTTAAATACTCTATAAAAATATATTTTTTTAAAAAAATTAAAATAATTCTTATATATTATATTTATAATTTATTATATTCTCTAAACTAATAAATAAATACACCAAAAACAATATAGCTTACTATTTAACTAGACCATTTTAAAATAAAAATACCAAAATAACCTTCAAATTTTATTCTTGCATCTTATGATTCAATTTTAGCATAACACAATACCTATGAAAAAGTTATAATTATTATTATGAAAGCATTAAGACTCACACTTAGACAAAAAAGACACACTATTAATCACAACGATCGAAAAAAATTTGCCCAATTCTTATTATTTCAAACACAAAAATTAACCACTTTTAAACGTGGAGAAAAAATTGCTATTTACCTGCCAAATGATGGTGAAATTGACACTAAATATATTGCTAACTTCTTAAAAAGACAAAATTTTAGTATATATTTACCAAAACTAATTGGTAAAAAACTTAAATTTGCAAAAGTTAATAAGTTTTTTAAAAAAAATATATTTGGCATTAAAGAGCCTATTTACACTCAAATTTTAACCACTAAACAAATGAATATTATCTTCGTACCACTAGTTGGTTTTGATAAAAATAAAAACCGAATTGGAATGGGTAGTGGTTTTTATGACCACACCTTTGCCTTCAAAAAATACCAACAAAATTATAAAAATCCAAAACTTTATGGTTTAGCATTTGATTGCCAAAAAGTAGATAAGCTCAACACCAACCCTTGGGATGTAACACTTGATGCAATCATAACACCAACAAAAATTTACAATAAATAAAAATATGAAAATAGTTTGATTTATACTATTAATATTAGCTTCTTCCAGCTAACTTATAACTACATTAATATTCTTACATATTCAACTCTGATTATTTTATCAAATCTAAATATTTAGTTTAAATTAATACAACTCTTTTATACCAATATAAAACAATAAGTTCTGATTTTACGGTCTAGCATGTAGAATCTTTTAATTTTTCTTATCAGTATTATATTCTGCGGCTAAATTTATTTCAGTTTATTTTTAAAAAATAAAAATACTAAATCAGTAGCACTGTTCTTTTATAAAAATTAACCTAATGAAACATTAACACTAATTCTTCCATAATCTTCTAAGATTATTTTAAAGTTGCTATAAAAATCAAAATATTAATTATTTATTAAACCTGTAAGACTTATCAAGTGTTTAAGTGGGTCTTACATTTTGTAAGAAATAATTGATAATATTAATAATATTCTTTATACTTCTATATCTTCTAAAAAATAAGCATTAGTAAGAGAGAGTGTTGTAGTAACTAATTTTTTAAAAGGAACTATACTAAATATTAAATAGTTTATTTCCTGAAGCTTGTTTTTGAAAGTAAGACTTTAAAGTCTTACTTTCATTAATTAAATTCATGCCAAAACCCCGCAACCATCTAAGTGGTTCGTTATTCTCTTTATAAATCCAATTAAGTCCAGTCATAGTCTTTGCCATAAGTTCATTGTTTAATCTTCTGGATCTAGCATATTTTCTTAATACTAAATAATCACCTAAAGGTTTATGATTAGCTTGTATTTGTTGTGATAATTCAATAACATCAGAAAAACCTAAATTAACCCCCTGACCTCCAAGAGGGTGAATATTATGCGCAGCATCACCAATTAATACTAAATTACGTTTTATATAATCTTGTGAGCTACGCTCAATGAGCTTAAAAGATTTAATATCACTAACAACTTTAAATCGACTAAATTTATATTCAACACCTTTAGAAAGTCTATCGGCAAACCGCTTAACTGAAAGTTGTATAAGCTCATCAGCTAAATTATTTTCTGCTGACCAAACAATGGATGCTTGTTTATCACTTAAAGGAAGTAAAGCAATAATACTATCTGATAAAAAACGTTGCCAAATTGTATTCTGAAAACTTTTTAAGGATTCAATATTACAAATAATAGCTTTTTGTTGGTAATTATTTTCACTAAATTCAATACCTGCTAATTCTCTAACATTTGATTTAGCACCATCTGCACCAACTAATAAACTACACGTTATTCTATGATTACTATTCAAATCAACCTGATAACCATTATCAATTTTATTGATAGCGGTAAGTTCTGTACAAATAAACTCAACACTAGTTTTCTCTAATATTGTATACATTGCAGATTGTATAGCATCATTTTCAATAATATAACCTAATTGATTAATATCTACATCTTGACTATGAAAATCTAAACTACCATGAGAATTCTGATCCCAAATATGAATATCGGTAAACTTATATTTACGCTTAATTAACCTCCAAACACCAATATTTCTTAATAACGTTTCTGATTTAGGTGTAATTGAACTAACACGTGTATGATACTTATCCTGTAATTTTGGATTAAAATAGTTAGGATCAATAATAACAATCTTTAACCCTTTATTAATCATAGATAAGGCAAATGCCTGTCCCACCATGCCACCACCAATAATAACAATATCATATCGTAAATTATTTACAGAACTCATTACACTGCTCCTGCAATAGTCATTTGCTGTATCAGAACAGAACCAACTTTAATATTATTACGATAATCAATATCCGAACCAATGTGCTCAATACCTAATAGCATTTCTTTAAGATTACCAGCAATTGTAACACCTGATACTGGATATTGAATTTTACCATTATCTACCCAAAAACCCAAAGCACCACGAGAATAATCACCAGTTGTGTCATTCACACCTTGACCCATCAGTTCAGTTACAACTAAACCTTGGTGCATATTTTTAATTACCTCATTAAGACCACCTTCAAATTTATGTTCAATCATAACATTATTCACACCGCCTGCATTTGCTGTAGTTTTAAGACCTAACTGATTAGCTGAATATTGTCCCATAATATAACTTTGAACCTGACCGCTCTTAACAAAATATTGTTGTTTTTTTAGCACGCCATCTTGGTCAAATGCTTTAGAGCCAATAGTTTTCTTAACCAGTGGTTTTTCTAATAAACTAATACTACTAGGCATTACTAACTGATCAATACTATCCAATAAAAACGTTGATTTTTTATATTGTCGAGTGCCATTTAATGCACCCATTAATTGTGAAAACAATTCACCAGATAAACGTGGTGTAAAGATAACTGGACATTTTCTTGATTCTAAAGACCTTGAAGCAAGCTTATTAACAGCTAAATTTGCTGCCTTTTTACCTACTACTTCTGGCGACTCTAGATCAAAATTATCCAATGCTACTGTATATTCATAAGCCTTTTGCATATCTCTACCTTGTTTAGCAATAATAGAACAATGTAATGAATGCTTAGTACCTTGTTGCGCCACCATCATACCATGTGAATTAATATATAAATCCTTGCCTTGAAAGCTTGATAATTCAGCACCATCTGAACTATCAATATATTTTTGCTCTAACGCAGCTGTTTCACAACGTTTAGCTAAATCAACACTATGGGTCGGATCTAAATCCCACGGATAATACATATTTAAATCAGGAGGATTAAACGCCATTAACTCTTTTGGTGCCAAGCCATTAAATAGATCTTCTTGTGTATATTTAGCAATTAGACAAGCAGATTCTATAGTTCTACCAATACCATTCTTATTTAAATCAACACTAGATGCATGTCCTTTTTTATTACCCATATGAACATTAATATCAAACATTTTATCTAAATGATGTTCTAAAGTTTCAATTTTACCCAATCGAATAGCAGTGGAAACGCCAGAGCTTGAACTTAAAAAAATTTCATAATCAGTAATATCATACTTTTTTAATAAATCAATAGCAAATTGTGCAGTATTTTCTAGTGAAAATGACATAATGAAATTATACCAAATAATAAAAATATATTAGCTTAGAAAAATGAATAATATCATATATACCCATAAATACCATAGATTGAATCGGCATCCATAGCGCTATGATTCCCAATATAATAATCAACAAACCAGATAAGCGCCGAATCCAAGGTTTTTGGATTAAAAAACCCAGCTGAGTAGATAAACCTGACATTAACAACAAGCTTGGCAACGTCCCTAGTCCAAATGACAACATAATTAAACCGCCTTCAAACA
Source organism: Candidatus Vesicomyosocius sp. SY067_SCS001 (assembly GCF_014706615.1). Taxonomy (NCBI): domain Bacteria; kingdom Pseudomonadati; phylum Pseudomonadota; class Gammaproteobacteria; family Pseudothioglobaceae (SeqCode); genus Candidatus Vesicomyidisocius; species Candidatus Vesicomyidisocius sp. SY067_SCS001. The sequence continues at coordinate 918,583 of NZ_CP054877.1, forward strand.
TAGAACCAGATAGAATAGAAAAGCTAAGTGCTCCATAAACTAACCCACAAGGAACCCCTCCCCATAACAAACCAATAAAAAATGCACTTCTAAGATTTTTAATTGGTAAGAACTGTTGAGTTAATGGCTGTAATTTTACCCAAAATTTAGCGCCAAATTTTTCCAATATTTGAATGTTGAATGACCAGTTACCAATATATAGCCCAACCATCACCATCAACATGCCTGAGAATATTCGCAAAACCTTATCAAACACACTCATTTGTAAGACTTGAGTTAATATCATTCCAACTAAGCCAAAAATAGCACCTATTAGTACATAACTTAAAATTCTACCAAGGTTATAATTTAGATGAAAAAGTACTATTTTTTTTGGATTATTCCTAACTTTTGGGTCAAGCCCAGCACTAAGCATACCCACTATACCACCACACATTCCTAGGCAATGCACTCCACCTAATAGTCCCATTAGAAACACACTAATAAGAATACTCATTAAACATTGTTACCATTCATAGAACGTTCTACTTCAAGTAAATGAATACGTCTAGAATCAGTTTTTAAAATTTTAAAATTAAAACCTTGTAACGATATTTCATCCATTTGCTCAGGCAAACGAGTAAATCCTTTAATTACCAAACCAGCTACTGTATCAAGATTCTCAACTTGTAATTTTACCTTAAAAAACTCATCAAATTCCTCAATAGGAGTATTAGCCTTAAGCACAAATCTACCTTCGCCAAAATCAATAATATTATCTTCTTCCAAATCATGTTCATCCTCAATCTCTCCTACGATTTGTTCTAATACATCTTCTAGCGTTACTAAACCTGCAATTTCTCCATATTCATCCATCACAATTGCCATATGTGATTTTTTTTGTTGAAAATCTCTTAATAATGCACCAAGGGTTTTACTTTCTGGTACAAAAAGAGAGTCTCTTAAATATTGCTTATAATTAAACTCAAAGTTCTGCTCTTCTGCTAAAAACCCAAGCAAATCCTTAGCCAAAATTACACCTTGAATTTTATTTTTATCACTATTAATGATAGGGAATCTAGAGTGTGAGGATTTAATCATAATATCAAGTAATTCTTTAGTGGTTGATTGATGCTCAATCATCACCATTTTGGATTTTGGCACCATTACATCACGAACTTCTAACTTTTCAAGTTGCATTGTACCTTCAATAATTGAGCGAGAATGAGAGTCAATGATATAATTTTCCTCCGCTTCTTTAAGCATTTTCAAGAGTTCGTCACTTGAACGTAGCGGTATATGCAGGCAACGTTTTTTAAGTCTTTGTAAAAAGAAGGATTTTAGTGAAAATTGTTCTTTATTCATTAACACCTATATAAATTATAGAATTATTTTAACAAAGTTCAAGTTTTTTTACCACTACGCATCATTTTTCCTTGTGCAGCCCTCTCCTTACGTACGACTTTAGGGTCAGCAATTAATGGACGATAAATTTCAATCCTATCTTTTTCCCTAAGCACCTTGTCAAGGTTAACAATTTTACCAAAAATACCAGTTTTTTGTTTAATAAGATCAATCTCTGGGTATATACTCAATATATTAGACAACTTAATTGCTTGCTGTAAAGTTGTTCCTTCACTTATTTCTAATTCAAGCAAAGTTTGCCTATCTCTTAAAGCATACACGACCTCAATTTTCATCGCAAAGTTGTTGTGCCTGTTTAAAATCAAGCGTACCTTCATAAATTGCACGACCAGTAATCACACCCATAATACCAAAATGTACCTCGGTTAATAATCCAATAATATCTTCTATATTAGTAATTCCTCCTGACGCGATAATAGGGATTGAAATTTGCTTAGCAAGATTAACTATTGCCTCAACATTCATTCCCTGCATCATTCCATCACGTGCAATATCTGTATAAATAATAGAACTAATCCCATCTTGTTCAAATTTTTTAGATAAATCTACCACATTTAAATTCGTTTTTTGTACCCAACCTTTTGTCGCTACAAAACCATTATTTGCATCCAAACCTACAATCACCTTATTAGGGAATTCACGACACAATTCAGATACAAATTCAGGGTTTGTTACCGCCATTGTACCAATAATTAAATAACTAATTCCTGCTTCAATATAAGTATTAGCAATTTTAATATTGCGAATACCACCACCAATCTGAACTGGCAAATCAGGAAATGCCGATACAATCTCAGTTACACTAGCTGCATTAACAGGCCTTCCTTCAAATGCACCGTTAAGGTCCACTAAGTGCAACCTACGCGCACCTTGCTCCACCCACTGCATTGCCATTTCAATAGGATTACTAGAAAATACCGTCGTATCCTCTATCAAACCCTGCCTTAAACGAACACACTGTCCATCTTTTAAATCTATTGCTGGAATAACAATCATATTTCTCTTAATTATTGTATTAACAATATCCAATCACTTTAACCCAACATACTGATTGATATACTAACCACTTTTAAAGTTTGATAATAAACCCTAATAGATAAGCGCAGATTATTAATCTATACATTTTAATAGACATTTATTTTCCTTATTCTTCTATTCTCATATTATAACTTTTAGTTAATTATCTTTCTATATAAGTTTTACTATTCTAAATATATTTTAGATTTTATATTTTATATTACCTACTATTAACAATAGGAAGTTTATATTTAACACTATGTTAATATACTCAAGTAACAACCTATATTAATTTAATTAAGATATTTGTGATATAAGATTTTATTTACACTAAAACTACATTAACTGTATTTACATACTCTATTTAAATCAAAAATTAACATAATATTTACAACAATAATGAAACTTTTCTAAGTTAAAAAAGTAAATTTGCTATTATAAAAATCAGCAACAATTAGTAATATACTATGTAAATTACATAGTATATAAACTACCTCTTACTCCAGAATATAGCAGCAAATAAGTATCCAATTTATCTCATTTAAGAGATTGTTATAGTTTAATAATAAAGAATAAATTAAATGTGTACCATTCACAAAAGAAATAGTTAATTTAACCACTCTTTTATTAAAATAAAAACTAATCTTCTAATGCTAGGTTTTATCCCTATAATTAATAGCAATTTAGCTTGCTTCTTTGAAAATATTGTTAAACCTTTTAAATTGTTATTAATCTAGTACTTTATCATTTTGCTATATATATAATAATATATATATATATAATTTATAAAAATAGCAGCTATGCTAGCTCCTCTATAAAAAAATTTCCAGATATAGTTACCATTCAAAATAAATAATATCATCAAACTTAACATAAAATGTTATCATCAAACTTAATATAGTTTATATTATTTTCAGCAATCCATCTTCTTAAGAAATGGCATATTTTTTCTTGCTTAGCTACTATATTCTTCTTCATTTATAAGACCTGTCATGAAACCTACAACAAGTAATGATTTTCTATTTTATAATAGTATCTACTGATAAAAACAAACTAAACCATAACAAACTACAGTAATGACTTTTTGCTTTCGAGTAAGAGTGTTAAAGAATATTATTAATATTAGGAATTAATAGATAAATCAAACATCATTATAAACTTCAAGATAGAATATCGTACTATCATCATAGTTATATTGAATCAATAACTTTCAGCTGATTATTCTAACCATTTCTCTAATTTATATTATTTTAAGGATCATTATCCGAAATAATAGTAATTAATTACACTAATAGGCTAAAAATTTACAGGGAAAATATTTATTAAATAACGCAAGATAAATGAATCTTTAGTTGAAAGAACTATGGATTTGTTAGTAATTAAGTAAGTTTTAAATACTTTAGCAGTACTATGCTTGCATGATTAAAAATAAATGTTCTATAAAAATAGTTCTACATGAAGAAGATAGGTTGACTAACAATAAATTATACCCACTACTTATGGTAATAATTTCAAGTACATATTTAGCTTAGCATGATATTAATTCTTAACTCAAAAGGATTATTATTGTCAATCAACTAACTATTAAATAAATTTACATGTATAAATAATAGCTTACCAACCAATAAACGTTATAATACAAGAATTGATTTTGTAAGATACTTGACTGGCTTAACTAAATTACAATATTAACTAGTGATATAAGTTGTATAAAAATGATCCATCTAATCCCAATCATTCATAAAATTTAAATAAGCTAAAGTCAACATCTTATTTAATTTATTCAAAATCCAGTAGCAATCCAGTAGTAATGTGAAAATTATATTATAGTAAACTTACAACAATCATCCATTTTGTAACAGATTTAAACTTTAAAGTCATAAATCTACTACACACATAATTTTTACTTCTACGTATCGCTCTTTCAGACAAACCAATTCTCGGAAACTCTAGCAAGTAAACCTCTTAGATATACACTTCAATGGTTACCAATGTGATATATCACGACTTAATCAACACACAGAAAACAATTTATTTAATTTGACTCAATTCTTCTACACTCCATCTAGGCTTAATATTAATTTCATAATTGATATCGCACTGTCCATGGCTTAAGCGAAAATGCCCAGCTAAAGCTATCATAGCACCATTGTCAGTACAAAACTCTTGCCTTGGATAAAAGATATTTACACCCACTTTTCTACCCATTTGGTTAAGTTCCTTACGCAAAGATAAATTTGCACTAACGCCACCTGCAACCACAAGTGTTATTCTTCCAGTCTTCTCTAATGCCCTTCTACACTTAATCATAAGTATTTGCGTAGTAGCAACTTCAAAAGATTTAGCAATATCTGATTTTTTATTAGGATGTTTAGTAAAGGTATTACGTGCAAACGTTTTTAAACCACTAAAACTAAAGTCAAGCCCAGGACGGTCAACCATTGGAAGTGGAAACTTAAAAGTATTAGTATTGCCTTGTTTAGCAAGCTTTTCTAAAGCAGGACCACCAGGATAACCTAAACCTAAAATTTTTGCTGTTTTATCAAAAGCCTCGCCTACTGCATCATCTAAGGACTTACCTAAAATCTTGTATTGGCCAATGGCCTTAACATCAATTAACATAGTGTGGCCACCTGAAACTAACAAAGCTACAAAAGGGAATTTAGGCTGAGACTCTTCTAATAAAGGTGCTAGTAAATGTCCTTCCATGTGATGTACAGCTAAAGACGGAACACCCAAACTCCAAGCTAAAGATTTAGCCAACGCACTTCCTACCAAAAGCGCACCTGCCAAACCTGGTCCAGCTGTATAAGCAATGCCATTTAAATCTTGTAAGGTAAACTTTGCATTTGTTAAAACTGTTTTAATTAAAGGTAATATTCTTTGAATATGATCACGCGATGCCAACTCAGGAACCACGCCACCATATTCGCTATGGATTTCAACAGATGAAAATAATTGATGACCAATAAGGCCAAACTCAGAATGGTATAATCCAACACCTGTTTCATCACAAGAACTTTCTATCCCTAACGTAATAAAGTTAAGTTTAGCCATTTATTAATCCTAATGAATGTACATTGTAAAGATAGGATCATACCCCTCCTAAATAAACTTCACGAACCCTTTCATTGTAAAGAATTTGTTCTTTACTACCCTCTGCAATAATAACCCCATTATGTAATACATAGGAGTTATTACAAGTATCTAGCATTTCACGATAATTATGATCCGTAATTAAGATGCCAATATCTTGATCTTTCAAATAGAAAATAATTTTTTGAATATCTACTACAGAAATTGGATCAACTCCTGAAAATGGCTCATCAAGCAATATAAATTTTGGATTCATTGCTAGCGCCCTAGCACTTTCTACTCTTCTCCTTTCACCGCCAGATAAACTAACGCCGTTAATATGGCGAATATGTTCAATACTAAACTCTCTTAATAATTTCTCCAATCTGTGTACTCTCTGTATTTTATCAAAATTAGAGTTTAGTTGTAACACCGCCATAATATTGTTTTCCACAGAAAGATTACGAAAAATAGAAGGCTCTTGAGGTAAATAACTAAGCCCTAAATCAGCACGCTTGTGCATTGGTAAATGATCAATTCTCTTATTGTTTAAGTATACCTTTCCTGAATTTGCCTTAATTAAGCCACAAGTAATATAAAAACAAGTAGTTTTTCCTGCGCCATTTGGACCTAACAATCCAACTACTTCACCACTTTTCACAAAAAATGACACATTATTAACTACAGTCCTACCTGAATAAGATTTACTAATATTTTGTATTATTAGAGCGTTACTAGTCATAATAACAAATATTAATTTTTTTAACAGTTCTAGTCATTAACCTCACCAAATAATAAACAAGAATACGTAAATATTAGAATACAAAACACTACTATTAATATTGAGTAAAACTTAATTTAAAACAAAATCTAAAGAGTAACACATTAAAAATAATATTTCTGGTTACAATAATATGAATATATTTAAAAACATCAAAAACATCAAAATCCTAAAAAGATAACTCGGTTACAAATGAAAAATTAACTAAAATTAAAATAGATTTTTTACTAAAATGATTAATAATTTTATCTAAAGTGAGTAAGAAAATTATCACACTCTATAGAAGTAACATTACTATAAGATATTAGTTAATCATAAATTATTCTAAAAGATTTTTTAATTAAAAAAATATTTCAATAATAGACACAATAATAAACTAAAAACCGCATTCAATCAACACTAACAAAGATGTAAAAATTCAGATGAATAAACCAGTTTAATGCCATATTGAGTTTCAACTAACAAAACTCCTTCGTGATTGATACCAAGACAAGTACCGCTAAACAACTGCATTTTATTTGTATGCTTAACCTGCTTACCTAATAAATAATCTATTTTAGACCATTGGTTATAAAACTCATCAAAACCACTTGATTCAAAAATATCCAGATATTCTAATATCTTGTTAATTAAATTTTTACTTAAATGGAACTTATTAATCGGTATTAAAATTATTTTTTTTAAATCTATCCAAGGTGTTTCACACTGAAAATCTTCATTAAAATCAACATTTAGTCCTAAACCAATAATGACTGAATGATAATCACCTTGAAGTGAATTCTCAATTAAAATACCTGCTAGTTTCTTACCCTTAAAATAAAGATCATTTGGCCATTTGAGTTTCAAATCAAAAACACCATATTTTTCTAACACATTGACTAATGCAAGACCAACCACTAAGCTCAATCCGCTTAATAAAATTCTACTAAGAAAAACACGACGTATTGATAAAATAATACTTGAATCTTTCTGACTCAACCATTTCCTATTATATTGGCCTTTTCCACGAGTTTGCTCAGAAGTAACGCAAACTTGCGTTTTCATACAAAAAGCTAACTGGGCTAGATAATCGTTAGTGCTAGATATTGAATCAAAAACAAAACATTGAATATCATCACTCAAACAACTTGATAGATTTGTATAATTATAGGTATTCAAGCAGAATAATAAATCTTAACTAAGTTATAATTTTTATAAATTTACGTTTAGCAACTCCAAAGGTTATTTTTAATAAATTTCTAAGTTATCAACTATTGTTATATGTCCATTTTCAAAAAAAAGTGGGTAGAAATGATATTTTGATGATTATATCCAATTTGCTTAATACAAAAACTAGTCATACCTATAATTAATAATAAATAGCATTAGTAATAAAAACACTCTATTACAGAGTCCATATTCTGTATCCATTTCATATCAACCAGCTTATAATCATGGGATTAATAGCAAACTCTATCCACTCCTGATTCAAATAATTAAACCAAAAAAAGTAACTTACTAAACAAAATTCTAAACTTAACCTACTAGTCTACTTCATATGGAATCTGTTTCAGGTTAAGCTAGAAGACTTTAGGTACTATCATACAAAAAACCAAAAACATTGATGAATGTTCATTCATGTTTCATACTAACCAATTTAATTGGTTTAAAATAAATATATTTATTTGACACATTATATCATGAAAATAGCATTAGGAGTTGAATACTTAGGCACACATTTCCACGGTTGGCAGTGTCAAAAATCTAACATTAGGACTGTACAACAAGTAATAGAACAAGCTTTATCAAGTGTTGCCAATCAACCTGTGAGAGTGTTTTGTTCTGGTAGAACCGATACTGGTGTACACGCCACCTGCCAAGTTATTCATTTTGAAACTAACATCAAGCGTAAAAATAAGGCTTGGCTATTTGGTGGCAATGTTAACCTGCCAAGTGATGTTAACTTCACTTGGATAAAGCCCGTTGATGATAATTTTCACGCACGATTTAGTGTTATCAGCAGACAATATAATTATAAAATACATAACACAAAAATCCGTTCTTCTATTATAGCAACTCATTCATTATGGGAACCAAGAAAATTGGATATAATAGCAATGAATAAAGCCGGGCAATATTTAACTGGAAAACATAACTTTTCAGCCTTTCGAGGAAGTTTATGCCAAGCAAAATCCCCCATTAAAACCATTGAATTTATAAAACTAACCAAGAATGATGATAATATTTTACTAAACATAAAAGCCAACGCCTTTTTACACCATATGGTACGCAATATCGTTGGTACACTGCTAAAAGTAGGTAAAGGAGAAAAACCCATTGAATGGGTGAGAGAGGTTTTGAATAGCAAACAACGAAAACAGGCCGGACCTACCGCACCACCACAAGGACTTTACTTTATTAAAGCTTTTTATAAAAATCTTTAATGCTAAGAAGGATAACGTTTAAACATCACATTTAATATATTAATAAAGCAATCAACAAATGAATTTATTAAAAATATATGTTAAATAAATTTGCACAAACAACAGGCTTACTCAAAAAATTACTTGTAAGAAGAAAATAACTATCACTAGGTTTAAAAACAGATATTTTTAATCAGTAACACTTATTAGCAGTGATTAGTAATGTTATGATTATGGTATAATTTTCTTATTATTTTGTACACTCTTTAAAATTAAAATCATGTTCAATAAAAAAAATATTTCAGCTATTATTTTTGCTATTTTTGCCGTATGGCTCTCAACAATTGCACCAACTACTTCTATTTCTTGGATGTTGGGTGTTCTCGTATTAACAATTTACTTATTTGCTTTTGAAGTGGTAGAGGTTGATGAAGCTGCTATTACCATTATGATTATTTTAGGGCTAAGTTCTTTACCATGGATTTATACTTTAATGGGACTAAAAGAAGGATTAGTTGACAATCAAAGACTATTTGATGGATTCTCTTCTAATGCAGTTATGTCAATTATTGCAGTTATGATTATTGGTGCAGGTTTAGATAAAACAGGATTAATGGGAAAGGTTGCTACTTTTATTCTTAAAATAGGTGGCACCTCTGAACCAAGAGTGATTCCAATTATATCTTCTACTGTTGGATTTATATCATCTTTTATGCAGAACGTTGGTGCGGCTGCATTATTTATCCCTGTTGTAAGTCGTATTTCATCACGTTCAGGCATTCCGATGTCACGATTATTAATGCCAATGGGATTTACAGCAATTTTAGGCGGCACAATAACCATGGTAGGTTCTAGCCCTTTAATCTTACTTAATGACCTAATTTTAACCACTAACCAAGGACTAGAAGTTGGACAGGAAATGAACACATGGGGTTTATTCTCTGTCACACCAATAGGTATTGCACTAGTCATAACAGGTATTATATATTTCGTTATTGCTGGAAAGTTTGTCTTACCTGTAACTAAAAAAGAACAGTCAGAATCTGTATCCGCCATTGAACACTTTCATAAAGTTTACAATATAGACTATGATTTATTTGAGGTTAATGTTCCTACAGATTCAAAATTAATCGGCATGATGCTTGATGATATTGAAACAACTGCTAAAATTAGAATCATCGCAATTCAGACCATTGAAGGAGAAACATTTATTGGGCATCATTCAGTTGAAAGGAGTACTGCAATTAAACCCCAAATGACCTTAGGTGTTTTAACAAAAAAAGAGCATTTAGATACTTTTGTCCAAGAATTTCATCTTAAACTATCAGACACAATTGAAAAATTCTCCAATTTACTATCCACACAAGAATGTGGCACAGCAGAAATTGTTATCCCACCTAATTCTTCTCTCATTAATCAAAGCGCTAGAGACGTATGGTTACGAAAAACTTATGGAATCGCCATGGTAGCCCTACATCGTGGCGGCAAAACCATGCAAGAAGGTGAAGGTATTCGTAATATACCATTTCAATCTGGTGATACGTTAATTGTCCATACACGTTGGATTGACCTTGATAGACTACAATCAAATCCTGATTTTATTGTTATTACTTCTGAGTATCCAAGACAGGAAGAATACCGACCTGAGAAAATCAAATGGGCAAGTATTTTCTTTGTCATTGCGCTTTTCTTAGTCTTATTTACAGATATTAAACTTTCTATCGCTCTTATGACTGGTGCTTTAGGTATGATTTTATCTGGTGTTATTAAAATAGAAGAAGCTTATCGCGTAGTTTCTTGGAAAACAGTATTCTTATTAGCCAGTCTTATTCCACTAGGCATGGCTGTGTCAAAAACTGGCACTGCCCTATGGATTGCACAAGAAACAGTTAAAGTAGTTGGAGATATGGCACCTTGGGTCATATTAACCTCAATTGTAATATTGGCAACTTTCTTTACATTAGTCATGTCTAATGTAGGTGCAACTATTCTCTTAGTACCTATTGCCGTTAATATTGCTATTCAAGTAGGCGAAAATCCTGCAGTTTATGCACTAGCAGTTGCTATTGCAACTTCAAACTCATTTTTAATTCCTACTCACCAAGTGAACGCCTTAATTATGGGTCCTGGTGGTTATAAAGTAGCAGATTTTATCAAAGCAGGCGGCCTTATGACAGTACTATTTATCATTGTGATGATGTCAATGATGAGCATCATCTTTTAATTAATTACTCTAACCCTTAACTTAAGTAGAGAGAAACGTTCTTAACGAGACAAAAAATTTAAATTCAATACAAGCAAAAAAAAGACTGATTGATGGTAATCAACGTTTTATTGATGGCACTACTGTATTGCATCATCAATTACCTCCACATAAACATATAAAGAATATACAAGATCAAGAACCTTTCGCAATTATATTAGGCTGTTCTGATTCACGAGTACCTATTGAGACTATCTTTGACCAAAATTTTGGAGATTTATTCATTATTCGTATTGCAGGCAACATAGTAGCACCATCACAAATGGGTAGCGTTGAGTTTGCAATATCAAAATTTAAAACAGTCTTAATCGTTATACTAGGACATTCTAACTGTGGTGCTATTAACGCAACCATTGATGAATGTATAAATAAAACACATTTATCAAGTAGTCTTCACTCTATTACTGATAGAATAAAACCATCAATCTTACCTTTAATTAACTTAGATTTACCCAATCATGAATTAATAAACAGAGCTGTTAAAGTTAATATTATTAATTCTGTCAAACAATTACAAAGCCAATCAACAGTGATTAAAGAATCTATTAAGAGTAATAAACTAAGGATTATAGGTGCCAACTATTCTTTAACATCAGGTATGGTTCAGTTCCTGACTTAATTTTCTTAAGATTTTGTGATTGAAACCAAGTTGTTTAAAAATTCTCATCCCAATCAACTAAAATAGTTTGATTATTTATATCCACTTGTATTAAAAATGGAGAAATATAAGGCACCCAGTGCTCTTTTACACCTCTAACTATAAGTACACTATTCGAACCAGTATCAACTAAATTAAGAACCTTACCAAGAACAATTTGTGTTTTATTAACTACTTCTAAACCAATTAAATCATTCCAGTAGTATTCACCTGCTTTTAGTCTTAATAATTGTGATTTTTCAATATACAAGTTAGTATCTATATAGACTCTAGCTTGTTCTTTATCAAAAATATCTTTGATTTGTGCTACAATAGTTTTAGCTTGCACACGACCTTGGGAAATATTTAAAGTTTGCCAATGACTATCGACATTTATATACCACGGTTGATAGGATAAAATATTCACCCTTGGATGAGTATGGGAGAAAACTTTAACCCAGCCATTAACACCAAAAAACCCATTAATCTTTCCGATTAATAGCTTTTGATTATTAGATATTAAAGACTCTGAATTACTCAGCGAGTTCTACTGATTATGCTATTAGTTTAGATAAAATCAAAGATTTTTTGCTAACTTGACAGCAATACCTTGGTCTTTAAACTCTTTGACAAGCCGCTTAACACGATCTGAAATTTGAGCACCTTTTGATGTCCAATATGCTAACCTAGCTTCTTCGATAATAAGCCTAACTTCTTGTCCATGGGTAACTGGATTAAAATATCCAAGTCGCTCAATATAAGAACTATCTCTACGTCTCCTAGAGTCTGTTGCTACAATTGAATAAAAAGGTTTTTTCTTGGCTCCACCACGAGCTAGTCTAATTTTAACCATGGTTTTATTCCTAATTTATATCATATAATAATATACTTATACATTACGGCATAAGATTAATTATTATATCAGTTTTTTTATTGCATTTGCTAATTTTTGTGCATCGCCTGTATAAGTCATAGGTGTTAACTCAAACAAGGTTATCTTAGCTTCATCTGGTATATCAAGATCTTTGACAAATTTTACCAACACTTGTGCATTAATTGTTTTGCCACGAGTTAGATCTTTAAGTTTCTCATATGGATTTTCAATGCCATAACGACGCATAACCGTTTGTATTGGCTCAGCCAATACCTCCCACGAATTATCTAAATCCTGAGTTAATTTAGCCTTATTACTCTGCAACTTGCCAATACCCTTAATAATAGCTGCATACGCTACCAAGCAATGTGCACAACTAACACCTAAATTCCTAAGTACAGTTGAATCTGATAAGTCTCTCTGCCAACGTGAAATCGCCAACTTATCTGCTAAATGCATATTAATCGCATTTGCAATACCTAAATTACCTTCACCATTTTCAAAATCAATCGGATTGACTTTATGTGGCATGGTAGATGAACCTATTTCTCCAGTAATAATTTTTTGTTTGAAATAACCAAGAGAAACATAACCCCAAATATCACGACAAAAGTCAATCAAAACTGTATTAAAACGATTAATAGAATGAAAATACTCTGCGATATAATCATGTGGTTCAATTTGCGTAGTATACATAGCATAATTAACACCAAAACTTTCAATAAAATTCTGAGAAATATACTGCCAATCTAAATCTGGATAAGCACAAATATGTGCATTAAAATTACCAACAGATCCATTAAATTTACCCATAATTTTCACACTTTCTAACTGCTCTATTTGTCTTTTTAAACGATAAGCAAAATTAGCCATCTCCTTACCTAAAGTGCTAGGAGCAGCTGTCTGTCCATGTGTGCGAGACAACATAGAAATTGAGACATTATTTTCTGCCAATTTAGCAATGAGTGATAATAATTCACGCATCTTAATTAGCATTACATTACGTCCTTCTAACAACATAAGCGCATATGACAGGTTGTTAATATCCTCAGATGTGCAAGCAAAATGAAGAAACTCACTAACCGCTTCAAGCTCGCTATTTTCTTTAATCTTATCTTTTAAAAAATATTCAACCGCTTTAACATCATGGTTAGTTGTATGTTCAATCATCTTAACCTTTTGAGCATCAATCAATGAAAAATTAGTAATAATATCATCTAAAAACTTAGTTGCTTCTTGACTAAAAGAAGATACTTCTTTTATATCAATATTATCTGCCATATCTTGTAGCCACTTCACCTCAATTAAAACACGATATTTAATTAAGGCGAACTCACTAAAAATAGAACTTAGTATTTCAGTTTTTTCAAAATAACGACCATCAATAGGGGATATTGCTGTTAATTCAGTGAGTTTCATAAGACTATTTGGTATAAAAATTAATTATTCATCATATAAAAAAATAAGATTATGATATGAAAAAAGATACAGAAATAAAATGATAAAATTATATACTTTATTATTTTATATGAGAACTCAGATGAAATCTGTATATCTTGAACATGTTAATAAACGCCAACAAAATAATTTACCGCCAATTGCCTTAAATACACAACAAACTGAATCAGTAATTAAGCATTTAATCAAAGGTGATCATTCACCTTTTTATCTTGATTTACTCACCCATCAGATACCACCTGGTGTTGATGAAGCTTCTTATATAAAGGCCAATTTTTTAAGTAGTGTTTCCAATGGAGATCAAACTTGTAATAGCATTTCTCAGGCGCATGCTACTTTTCTGTTAGGTACTATGATGGGTGGTTATAACATTAAGCCTTTAATTAAACTATTGGATATTGATACTACAAGAGAAAATGCACAAATAGCACTAGCAAGTACCTTATTGATTTATGAGGCATATCAGACTATTATGGATAAATCTAAAACTAATTTCTACGCTAAAAACGTTGTACAGAGTTGGGCAGATGCACAATGGTTTAACAAAAAAATACCCTTATCTGACAAAATTAAATTAACAGTTTTTCGTGTTGAAGGTGAAGTTAATACAGATGATTTATCACCTGCAACTCAAGCTTGGTCACGCCCAGATATTCCTTTACATGCGCAATCTATGTTAATTAAAAAAATGAATAACCCGCTTAAGACAATTAAAAAACTCAAACAAAAAGGCCTACCATTAGTCTTTGTTGGTGATATTGTTGGCACAGGATCTTCACGAAAATCTGCTATTAACTCAGTACTTTGGCACATTGGTCATGATATTAATTACATACCTAATAAACGAAGTGGTGGTATTATACTGGGTGGTAAGATTGCACCAATATTTTTTAATACCGCACAAGATTCTGGAGCCTTACCAATTGAGTGCGACGTTAGTAAAATGCGAATGGGTGATAAAATAACAATTTATCCATTTGAAGGAAAAATTACTAATAGCAAAGATGAGATTATTTCAACTTTTGTCATTTCACCAACTACACTGACTGATGAAGTACGTGCAGGTGGTCGAATCCCACTTATTATTGGCAGGGGTTTAACTGATAAAACTCGTAAAGACCTTGACTTACCTATCTCAACTACTTTTTTACGACCACAAACATTACGTAAAAGGACAGAAGAACAAAGTAGTAGTCAAAGTCATATTGGTTACACACTAGCACAAAAAATTGTTGGTAAAGCTTGTGGGGTAAATGGCATTTATCCAGGCACTTATTGTGAACCACGCATGTCTAGCGTAGGTTCACAAGACACTACAGGAGCAATGACACGTGATGAGCTAAAAGAATTGGCTTGTCTTGAATTTTCAGCAGATTTAGTCATGCAAAGTTTTTGTCATACAGCCGCTTATCCTAAACCTATTGATTTAGAATTGCAACACTCACTACCTGATTTTATGAACTCACGTGGTGGTGTATCACTAAAGCCAGGTGATGGAATTATCCACTCATGGCTTAATCGCATGCTATTGCCTGATACAGTAGGAACAGGTGGAGACTCTCATACACGCTTTCCTATTGGTATTAGTTTTCCAGCTGGATCTGGACTAGTTGCTTTTAGTGCTTCACTTGGCGTGTTACCGCTCAATATGCCTGAATCTATCTTGGTACGTTTTACCGGTAAAATACAATCAGGAATTACCTTAAGGGACCTAGTCAATGCAATCCCATACACAGCTATACAAAAAAACCTACTAAACATTGATAAATCTAACAAAAAAAATATTTTCTCAGGGCGTATTCTAGAAATTGAAGGGCTGAACAATTTAAAAGTAGAACAGGCATTCGAACTAGCCAATGCCTCAGCTGAGCGTTCTGCTAATGGTTGCACTATTAAACTAAATAAAGAACCTGTTATAGAATACTTAAGATCTAATATTGCTTTATTATCATCAATGATTAATAAAGGCTATGAAAATAAAAAAACTCTCGCTAGACGCATTCAAGCAATACAAAAATGGCTGGAAAAACCAGAACTACTAATAGCAGATTCAGATTGTGAATATACTTCCATTATTGAAATCAATCTTGATGAAATAAAAGAACCAATCTTGGCATGTCCAAATGACCCAGATGATGTCAAACCTCTATCAGAACTAGCTAACACCAAAATTGATGAAGTTTTTATTGGTTCTTGTATGACTAATATTGGTCATTTTAGAATGGCTGCACAATTATTAAAAAATGAATTAAATCTAGCAACTAAATTATGGATCGCACCACCCACCAGAATGGATAAAGCGCAACTCAAAGAAGAAGGTGTATATGATATATTTAATAAACTAACTAAACACGTCGAAATTCCCGGCTGTTCTTTATGTATGGGCAACCAAGCACAAGTTAAAAACAATGCCACAGTTGTATCTACCTCAACACGTAACTTCCCTAATCGCTTAGGAAATAATACAAACGTTTACTTATCTTCTGCTGAAGTGGCAACAATTACTGCAAAACTAGGATATATCCCAACAAACACAGAATATCAACTAGCAATAAAGAACATTAAACCAATAGAGGAACAAATTTATCAAAATCTAAATTTTGATAAATTAGAAGAATATAAAGAAGAGATAAATAATCTATCACTAAAAAATATCTTAAATGAATAATCAATAAAAAATTCCAAAGAAAAAATTATTCACTAATATTTGATTAAGAAAAGCTACTTAATCTTAACTTCCTTATACATCACATGTTTTCTAACAACTGGATCAAATTTTTTAACTTCTACCTTCTCCGGATGGAGGCGTTTATTTTTAGTGGCTGTATAAAAATGACCTGTTTTAGCTGATGACACTAATTTAATTTTCTCTCTCATAAACTTAACTCCTTAAACTTTCCGCGATGTGTACGAATCTCGGTTAATACAATATTGATACCTTTTTTATCAATAATACGAAATCCTTTAGCTGATAACTTCAACTTAACAAAACGATTCTCACTTTCTACCCAGAAACGATGTTTGTGAAGATTTGGATAAAAACGACGACGCGTTTTATTATTCGCATGAGATACATTATTACCACTAATTGGTCGCTTACCCGTAACCATACATACCTTTGCCATAACTCACCATCAAAAATCTAAAAGACATGAATTATATCTTAAAATTATTCAACTTTCAAAGGTAAATTATACAAAAATCTATTTACTATTAACCAAACAGACGGTATCATACACCAATGTCGGAGGGATGGCAGAGTGGCTGAATGCACCGGTCTTGAAAACCGGCAAGGGCTAATACCCTTCTAGGGTTCAAATCCCTATCCCTCTACCATGAATAACGCGAAATATACTACACTCACTAAATATTAAAACAACATTTATTTAGTCTTAATAAAATAACCTTTTATTAACTATTCTTACAAAAAGTTTACCACGTCCCGTATATTACCTGCTAAATACCAAAAAATTTACTTTTATGAAACAACTATTATTGTTTTGCACTAACATTAAAGATATGATTAAAGTAATAATTATTTTTATACTTTTAGATGATATTTATCATAAACTATTGGATTATCTTGTCTAGTAAGACAAATTTGCATACACTAAAAATAAAGACAAAAAACAAATATTTATCATCAAAGCAATATTTCTCTTATTACACCACAAATCATTTAAAATAAAAAAACTAAACAAAACTTAGTATTACAAAACAAATTAAACATTAATATACTTAATATCATAGCTTATATTAAGTTTAAATCAAAAAAAGAAACGATAGTCCTTAATCTAATAATAGAATTATAGCTGAAAAATAATAGTTAACATTTTAAACCATAATTATCTCTGCACTTCAATACGATCAATTAACGCATAATTATTGCTTTGTTTTAAATAATCCACCACATTCGATAAATTAATAATACTGAATACTGAAATACCAAAATTATGCTCAACTTCCTGAATAGCAGATTGTCCACTCTTACCTTTTTCTTGGCGATCAACTGCCACAATCACGCCTTTAACAGTAGCGCCATTTGCTTTAATAATATCCACCGCCTCATGAATAGCGGTACCTGCTGTGATTACGTCATCAATAATCAAAATATTACCTTCAAGTGGATGACCAATAATATCTCCGCCTTCTCCGTAAGTCTTTACTTCTTTACGATTAAAACTATAAGACACGTCTTTATTAAAAATATAATTAAATGCCACAGCTGTTGCCGTTACTAGTGGAATACCTTTGTAAGATGGACCAAATAAAACATCAAAATCTAAGCCACTATTCTCAATCGCTATAGCATAGAATTTTCCCAATTGAGAAAGATACTGCCCAGTATTAAACACTCCAACATTAAAAAAATAAGGGCTAATTCGACCAGATTTTAAGGTGAAATTACCAAACTTAAGCGCACCACTATTCAACATAAACTTTACAAAGTCTTCTTGATACTGTTCCATTTAATTTTCCTATAAAATAGTTCCAATGATAAGAATTATAACTACTAATGTCAATGGAATTCGTGCCGCCGAAAGAAAAGGTTTTTTAAATTGGATAAAAACTCAAAATGCAGACGTAGTTTGTCTGCAAGAAATCAAGGCAAAAGAAGATCAATTAGATGAGCGATTTTATCCAAAAGAATACCATTGCTATTATCAACCTGCCGAAAAGAAAGGCTATTCTGGCACGACAATTTTTACCAAACAAACACCCATTCAAGTCATTAAAGAAAGTCCATGGAAAGATATTAATTTTGAAGGACGATTTATTCAAGTTAACTTCAAAAAATTTTCAGTTATTTCAATTTATATACATTCAGGTAGTGCCAAACAAACACGCCAAGATTTAAAAATGGAATTTTTAAATGAACGATTTATGCCTTACTTACAAGATCTTAAGATAAGCGAACGTAAGGTAATTATTTGTGGTGATATGAATATTATACACCAAGAAAGAGATATCAAGAATTGGAAAGCCAATCAAAAAAATTCAGGCTGCTTACCAGAAGAACGCGCTTGGCTGGATAAGTTGTTTTTTAAAGTTGGCTTTATTGATGGATTTCGTGAAGTCAATCAAAAAGATAATCAATACACTTGGTGGAGCAATCGAGGACAAGCATGGGCGAATAATATCGGCTGGCGTATTGATTATCAAATTCTAACTCCAAATCTTAAAGGTAAAGTTAAAAATGCTAATATTTATAAAAATAAGCGTTTTTCAGACCATGCACCAATTATTATAGATTATCAACTATGACAAACGTCAATAATAACAAATCTGCATCAAATACATTATTTCTAATAGTTTAAATAAGATAAATAAACAAACAACGATAAAAGATAAGACACTCTAATTCAACACTATCTATATCTTGCTACATCTGAACTTTAAACATTTCTAAATACTAGATTACTTGGAAAAGTAACAGTATTAAATACTAGTTAATTACATTAATTTAATCAAAATTATCAACTCTTTTGATTAATTCAACATCGTTAAATTATTGCTTAAACGATCATTTATGACGTACTATTTCCATCTATTACAAATTTAAATAGCTTGTTCAAATTTAAATAGCTTGTTCAAATTTAAATATAACATAGGTCAATGATAGTTAAAGTCTACATAATTAAGTTATATACAAATAATCTAATTGGGACTACTTAACACTAATATTAATATAGAATAACTCTATATCTGTATTAATTGTATGTAACATTGAGATGTTTTGATTAATTAGACATAAAAAATTTATAAAGTAAGTATAACTTACCAAAGAAAAATGAACCTTATTAACCTAAGCCTAAATATTCTATTCATCCTACTATCATAAGAAATTTTATCCTATTTATTCTAGATACAAATAAAGTCATTATAATAACAGGTAAATAGAAAACCATTTTTTGGTTTAATACTTATAAATATACCATACATCACTTAACTTTCAAACGGTAAAATACAGATTATTATAACGAATAACTCTTATAAAATACTCGTTCCTTTAGATTTTTTAATACGTTTTTTGTTTTAATTTTATTGGCAACAATCCATTAAATACTATTTATATTTATGCTAATATTTTGATAAATCAAATAAGAAAAATTAAAAGTTTTGTACGTCGTCCTGGCAGATTAACTCTAGGTCAGGAAATGGGTCTGACTAAGTTTTGGGTAGATCATGGAGTAGATTTACCAAAAGGTAAAATTGATTTAAATGCTTTATTTGTTAAACAACAAAAAATTGTTTTAGAAATTGGTTTTGGCAATGGCGATAGTTTACTGAAAATGGCAATTAATACACCTGATAGAAATTTTTTGGGTATTGAAGTGTATGAAGCAGGTGTTGGTCAATTAATTAATAAGGCGCACAAGTACCAATTAAATAATCTTAAAATAATTAAAGAAGATGCTGTTAAAGTATTAACAAATCATATAGAAGATAATAGTTTTAATCTTTTTCAACTGTTTTTCCCTGATCCATGGCATAAAAAAAAGCATTTTAAACGTCGATTAGTACAAACTGATTTTTTAAATTTATTATCACATAAAATGATTAAAAGTGGAAAAATTCATATAATAACTGACTGGAAACATTATGCTATTCATATGATGACAATCTTAGAAAACCACCCTAACTTTAAAAACACACAGAATGCTCCTATCTATTCACCGAGACCTGAACATCAACCTATTACCAAGTTTGAACAACGAAGTCATAAACTTGGACATGATGTTTGGAATTTGATCTTTACAAACGAGAAATAATATGATTTTTCCAATATTTGTAGTCATGACTCTGCTTGAAATTTATGTACTCGCCTCAGTAGGTGCTGCTATTGGTGGTTTTTCAACAGTTTTATTAGTCATCATCACAGCATTTATTGGCTTCTTTTTATTAAAACAACAAGGTTATTCAACAATAGCTAAAGCACAAAATACAATCTCAAATAGTCAAACATCTACCTTTACAAGGCTTGAAGGTGTAATAATTGTATTATCTGGTGTGTTGTTATTAACCCCTGGGTTTATTACTGATATGATTGGTCTCTTAGGTCTATTACCCTTTTCTAGATCTTATTTTATTAACCGAATTTTAGAAAAAAATGCAAAAAAAATATTTAACAACAATCACTCTGGTTTTATTCATAAAACCCAAAACACTCAACCTCAACAACGTAATGAAAAGAACACCATTGAAGGTGAATTTTGGGAGGATTAAACACTCTTAATGACTGGTTAAATTACCAAAAAAACTTACATTTTAAGAAAATTGATTTAGGACTAGAACGTGTTACAGAAGTTTATAAAAAACTTTTTCCAAAAGGCGTACTTTTTCAAGTAATTACAGTTGCTGGTACGAATGGTAAGGGTTCCACCGTTGCTTTTATTGATAGTATTTACCAACAATCAAACTTTAAAGTGGGAAAATTTAGCTCGCCACACATTCTTAAATACAATGAACGCTTTGTGATTAACGGTATACAAGCTACTGATAGGAAGATTTGTTCAGCGTTTAATAAAATAGAGCAAGTTCGAGAAAAAACATCACTCACTTATTTTGAATTTTCAACACTAGCTGCTCTGATTATTTTTGATCTAGAAAAAGTTGATGTGGCTGTATTAGAAGTAGGAATGGGTGGTCGGCTTGATTCAGTTAATATTGTTGATAATAACGTTAGTGTTATCACCAATATTGACATTGATCATGTAGATTATTTAGGGAATACTCGTGAATTAATTGGGTTTGAGAAAGCAGGCATTATGCGAAAAAATACACCTTGTATTTGTGCTGATACTCATCCGCCCACTTCAATTAATCAACATGCACATCAAATCAATGCGCAACTAGAATTTGTAAAACAAAGATACACAGGTGATATTGGCCTAATTAGCAAGCATCAACAACAAAATGCAGCAACAGCAATACTTACTGTACAAAAATTGAATAAAACGTTACCAATAAATACTACTGAAATTAAAACAGGTATTAAATATGTAAAACTTAATGCCAGATTCCAAATAGAAACTATTCATAATAAAACCTTTATTTTTGATGTTGCACACAATGCAGCTGCAGTTAAAGTATTATCAGCAGAACTAGCAAAGCAAAAAAGTCCTACCATTGCAATATTTTCAGCTTTAAAAGATAAAAATATTGGTTTGATGATTAATAAAATTAGTATGATTATAAATCAATGGCTATTAGTACCACTTAATGTTAGCCGGGCAATAAGTATGCAAACACTTAGCAACCAGTTTAGTTTAGATCATAATATCCAAATTTGCAATGATATGCAAGACGCTATTAATCACAGCATTAATGACAAACAATATCAGCGCATTGTTATTTTTGGGTCATTTTATGTTGTGGCTAATGCATTGAAAATACTTACCCCATTTATGAAAAATAATAAATAATAAATCTTGTACAATTACAACTAATCACATAGTATCTCTAGGAGGGAATTAATGAACGAGTTCTTTATAACTATTTGGAGCATTATTGAACGCTTAGTTTGGTCAGATTGGATAATCATTGCTATTTTAGCTATATTCATAATACTAGGATTTAAGCGTGGACTAGCAAAAGAGCTAATTAACTTAAGTTTTTTATTACTAGCAATGTTAATTGCATTGTTGTTTTACCAAATATTAGCTACAAGTTCACTTATAATTTGGCTAACACCATCACATCAATCTCATTTAACTATCTCATTTGGAATAATTTTTATTTGTATTGTAATTATCAAAAAATTAAGTTACAAACTAACACAACTTTCTTTAACCATTGATAATCCTTGTGTACTAAACAAACTATTTGCACTAACGATTCTTTTCACGGCAATTACAATATTTAGCTGTCATCACCTAGATATTATAGGTGGATTAGATATTATAGAAATGCTTATTGGTAATAAATATATTCGTATAAGTTTATCATTTATTATTTTATTTAGTTCTATTTTTGGTATTTTTACTTTTATATCAAAAATATTAAACATTTCTATTGATAAAACAAAACCTTGTTTCTTATTATCTTTTTTCGAGAAAATACTTAAAATTTTACAAGCAATAGACATTAAACTTAATGCAAGAAATATTAACAGCATCCAAAACAGTGTATTAGGTTCAATGATGGGATTAATTAAAGCCAACTTAGTAATTTTAATCATAGTGTTAATGTTACAAAATATTAGTTGGGTTTCACAACAATATTATTGGATTGAAACAAATGGTGCTTTAAAAATATTTCAAGATATAGCCTCAAATATCAAACCTGAATTGTCGCAATACTTGCTGTTTATTAACAATAATTAAGGATTAAGTATTATGTGTGGTATTGTTGGTATTTTATCTACTACTAAAAAAGATATAGCTATTTATATTTATGATGCGTTAACTATTCTACAGCACCGTGGTCAAGATGCAGCAGGTATTGTAACTGCCTATAAAGGACGTTTTTATATGCGTAAATCAAACGGCCTAGTTAAAAACGTCTTTAGAACTAAACACATGACACAATTATTAGGTGATATGGGTATTGGACATGTGCGTTATCCTACTTCAGGAAGTTCCTCCAATGCAGAAGTGCAACCTTTCTATGTTAACTCTCCATATGGTATTACATTTGCACATAACGGTAACCTAACTAATACTAAACAATTATCTCAAGAATTATTTGAACAAGACCTTCGTCATATTAACACCAATTCTGATTCAGAAATTTTACTGAATGTATTTGCCAGTGAATTAGCTAAACTACAAAAACAACGTATTAACGAGTCTGATATTTTTAACTCTGTCTCACAAGTACACAAGCGTGTACGAGGTGCTTATGCAGCCATTGGTATGATTCCAGGATATGGTATTTTTGGCTTTAGAGACCCAAATGGCATTCGTCCACTTATTCTTGGTAAACGCATCACCAAAAGTGGCACTAAATATATGTTGGCTTCTGAAAGTGTAGCACTTAGAGCTCTAGGTTATAAAATTACTCAAGATATAAAACCGGGTGAAGCAGTAGTTATTGATAGAAAGGGTAATATATTTATTAAACAATGCACAAAAAAAGCCAAATACTCACTCTGTATATTTGAATTTGTATATTTTGCTCGTCCAGATTCAGTAATTGATAATATTTCAGTATATAAATCTCGTTTAAGAATGGGGGAAAAATTAGCCGAAAAAATTCATAAAGAATGGGACATTAATAACATTGACGTTGTTATCCCTATCCCTGACACTTCTAGAGTAGCTGCTTTACAACTAGCACATAAATTAGACGTTAAATACAGTGAAGGATTAATTAGAAATAGATATATTGCTCGTACATTTATCATGCCAGGACAAAAACTTCGCAAAAAATCAGTACGCCAAAAACTCAGTACAATTGAACTTGAGTTTAAAAACAAAAATGTATTATTGGTCGATGATTCCATTGTACGTGGCACAACCAGTGAGCAAATTGTACAAATGGCTCGTGACGCTGGCGCTAATAAGGTATTTTTTGCCTCAGCCGCACCTGCTGTACGTTATCCAAATGTATATGGTATTGATATGGCAAGTAATAAAGAACTTATTGCCCACAATAAAAATATCGATCAAATCTGCAAAGCTATCGGTGCAGACAAGCTAATCTATCAAGATTTAGACGATTTAATCTGGTGCGTACAACAAGGTAATAAGGAAATTAACACATTTGATTGCTCTTGTTTTAATGGTCAATATGTGACCAACGATATTGACCAAGACTATCTTGAACATATTGAATTTTTACGAGGAAACTCCACTAAAAAAAATAACAATACCTGTGAAGCTTCTGAATTAATTGGTAATGATGTAGAATAGAGTTATTTAACAATTTTAAAAATACATGAAAGACTTAAGCTTTAATACTAAAGCCATACGCACAGGTTATAGAACTACTACTGAAAAAGAACATTCTGAGGCTATATTTTTAACCTCCAGTTTTGTTTTTAGCTCAGCTGAACAAGCTGCCAATTGCTTTTCTAAAAAAGATCCAGGAAATATTTATGCACGTTTTACCAATCCTACAGTGGATGCCTTTGAAAAAAAATTAGCTATACTTGAAGGTGCACAAGCATGTGTTGCAACTTCATCTGGTATGGCAGCGATCTTTGCAACCATTATGGCATTATTTAAATCAGGTGATCATATTGTTGCTTCGCGCAATATGTTTGGCACCTCAATTATAATGCTAAATACAATTATTACTAAATTTAACATTGACATTAGTTTTGTCAATTTATCTGACTTATCAGCTTGGGAAAATGCACTCAAAAATAACACCAAGCTCTTTTTACTTGAAACCCCATCTAACCCGTTAGGTGAGGTTGTGAATATTGACGCACTTAGCAAAATATCAAAAGCCAATAGTATTCTGCTAGCAGTTGATAATACAATTCTAAGCCCTGCACTACAAACCCCTATTACTTTAGGTGCTGATATTGTCATACACTCAGCTACTAAATATATTGATGGTCAAGGTAGATGTTTAGCAGGTGTTATAGCTGGAAGTACTGATATTATTGAACAAATTCATAAATTTTTACGCACCACAGGTCCTAGTTTAAGTGCCTTTAATGCTTGGATTGTACTTAAAGGGTTAGACACCTTAAGTCTTAGAATGAAGGCACATTCGGACAATGCTCTCAAACTTGCTATTTGGCTTGAAGCCCAAGATCAAGTAGAAAAAGTCTATTATTTAGGTCTGCCCTCCCACCCTAATCACAATTTGGCAAAATCCCAGCAATCTGGCTTTGGTGGTATTGTATCGTTTAAAATTAAAGGTGGGAAAAAATCGGCCTTTAAAATAATTAACGCTACTAATATACTTTCTATTACCGCCAATTTAGGTGATACAAAATCTACCATTACTCATCCAGCAACAACAACACACGGGCGTTTAACAGATGAAGAAAGACTTAACGCTCATATAACAGATGGATTAATCAGAATATCTGTTGGGCTAGAAGACATTAAGGACATCATTGCTGATATTAAGCAGACACTGGTATAATCTAGATAATTGTTTTACATAGAACACAATGCAAAATTCTTTCTCTTATAATGAATTAATTAAATGTGGTGATGGCGAATTGTTTGGATTAGGTAATGCCCAACTGCCAAAGCCTCCTATGCTGATGTTTGATCGTATTAGTCATATTTCCAATGATGGAGGTGAATACGGCAAAGGTGAAATTATTGCTGAATTAGATATTAATCCTAATTTATGGTTTTTTAAATGTCATTTTAATGAAGACCCAGTTATGCCTGGTTGCTTAGGACTAGATGCAATGTGGCAATTAATTGGTTTTTATCTTGGATGGTTAGGAGGTACTGGCAGAGGTCGTGCACTCGGTGCTGGTAATATTAAATTTGTTGGACAAGTGCTACCAAGTGCAAAAAAATTAACCTACAAGATAGACTTATCACGCGTTATTGCACGCAAATTGTATATGGGTGTAGCCGACGCAACCATGGAAGTAGATAGCAAGGTAATTTACGATGCTACCAACCTTAAAGTTGGATTATTTACTGATACTAGCAAAATGTAATGCATAGAGTTGTTGTCACAGGAATGGGAGTTGTTTCCAGTTTAGGTGCAAATTGTGCAGAGGTTCTAAACTCTTTAAAAACCTCTAAATCAGGTATTAAATTTAATGAAACTCAGGAAAATATAGGGCTTCGTTCACACCTATCTGGAACAATTTCTGAGATAAATTCAGACGAAATTATTGATAGAAAGATGAAACGCTTTATGGCTGATGCCGCCATTTACAATGCAGTTGCACTAGACGAAGCAATTAAACAATCAGGCTTAACAAAAGTACAAATCTCAAATGAACGTACTGGACTTATTATGGGTTCTGGTGGAGCTAGTAACCAAAATATAGTTGAAGCTACCGATATATTACGAAAAAAAGGTATTAAACGCGTTGGTCCTTATCGTGTACCGCGTACAATGGGATCTACAACCTCAGCTTGTCTTTCAACTCTATTCAAAATTAAAGGCATTAACTATTCAATCAGTTCTGCCTGCTCAACATCCGCACACTGTATTGGAAATGCCATGGAACAAATACAAATGGGCAAACAAGATGTGGTATTTGCTGGTGGTGGTGAGGAACTAGATTGGTCATTAACCATGTTATTTGATGCAATGGGTGCTTTATCTTCTAAATATAATAAATCCCCTGAGCAAGCATCTCGTGCTTTTGACAAAGAACGAGATGGCTTTATAATTTCTGGTGGTGGTGGTGCTTTAGCGCTTGAATCACTAGAATACGCACAAGCTCGAGGCGCAACTATTCTTGCAGAATTAACAGGCTATGGCGCAACTTCCGATGGTTATGATATGGTTGTGCCATCTGGTGATGGTGCTAAACGTTGTATGGAAATTGCTATATCAACAGTAAATGGACCTATTAACTACATTAATGCTCACGGCACCTCAACGCCAGTTGGCGATGTAAAAGAACTAAATGCTATCAAAGAAGTCTTTGGCGATAATATTCCTAATATTAGCTCAACTAAATCACTTTCAGGCCATGCACTAGGTGCGGCTGGTGTGAATGAATCAATTTACTCATTACTAATGTTACAAAATAATTTTATGACAAAATCTGTAAATATCAATATACTAGATGAAGCAGCTAAAGGTATGCCAATTATACAAACAACAATCAAACAAACATTTAACCGAGTTATGTCGAATAGTTTTGGTTTTGGTGGTACAAATGCTTGTTTAGTCTTCGAAAAATTTAAATAATAAATATTAAAATATAACACAAGAATCCATTCTTGGATCATGTTGTAATAACTCAAAGAAAAATTATTTTAATTTTTCTCATAACAACAAAATATATAAGATTACTAACGACTATTTAATAAATAACCATATAATACATGTTTAGATTATCTTGTATATTATGGATTATTAGTTCAACATCTTAACTTTGAGTATTTATCCATTTAAAACAGCACGTACATTATATAACTCTATAAAAAAATTTAGTTTATTTAAATAATATTTTTCCTATCAGTCTTCATCCTTAACATTAATAACAAAAGTAAAAAACTGACGCACGCTAATTAATACTACCTTGTCTATATCAATCTAAAAAACATAATACGTTAATAAGACCTATCATAGTTAGGATAAAAATAAAAAACATAGTAATTTGATTATAATCTATACTAATATTGTTTTTCAAATAAAACTATATGAATTAATGTTAACTTACATGTTTTAATTAAATTTAATTAAATTAAGGTCTAGACTTTGATTTCTCAGATGAAAATAAATTTTCCTTTGTAATACCTAACTCAAGAATCATCAAACTTGCAACATAAATAGAAGAATAAGTGCCCACTACTACACCAATTAGTAATGCTAAAGAAAAACTATGAATAATCTCACCACCTAAAAAGAACAGTGCCAATAACACCAATAAGGTAGTCAAAGAGGTTGTTATTGTTCTAGATAGTGTTTGGTTAAGTGCATCATTAATAATCCTAGAGGATTCAATATGATGTGTTAACAAGAAATTCTCACGAATCCGATCAAACACCACAATAGTATCATTCAAGGAGTAACCAATAACTGCTAATATAGCAGCCAGTACCGTCAAATCAAACTCGATTTGGAATAATGAAAAAACACCCAAAATAATGATAACATCATGAATAAGAGCTGTAATTGAACCCAATGAAAAACGATATTCGAAACGAAATGAAACATAAATCAAAATACCAATCAGGGCATATAACATTGCTAGACCACTATCATTCGTAAGCTCTTCACCCACTTTAGGACCCACAAATTCAACCCGACGAATATCAACATCACCGCCCAATAAGTAAATAATTTTTGAACTTAACTTAGCATTAGAAATTGATTGAGATTCTAAACGAATTAAAATTTCATTAGTTGAACCAAAATATTGAACATTAGCCCTTTTAAAATTTGCATTCACCAAAACAGCTCTAATCTCAGCTAAATCAACACTTTGTTGATATCCTACTTCAATTAAAGTACCTCCTTTAAAATCAATGCCTAATTTAAGTCCATTTGTAGTTAATGAAAAAATACTAGCTGAAATTAATAACACTGAAAATATAATGGCATAAGTACGCTTACCCATGAAGTTAATCGTTGGAATATTTAATACTTTAAAACTCATATTGAAATATCTTCTAACTTCTTACCACTATATATCTTATTAATTATTGCACGTGAGACAATAATAGCTGTAAACATTGAAGTAATAATACCAATTGACAAGGTAATCGCAAAGCCTTTAATTGGGCCAGTACCAAAACTAAATAAAATCAATGCCACAATCAAAGTCGTAATATTAGCATCTAAAATAGTCAATAACGCCTTATCATAACCAATTGAAATAGCTTTCTGAAAATTTCTATTCATTCCCATTTCTTCTTTAATACGTTCAAAGATTAACACATTAGCATCAACTGCCATACCTACTGTTAACACAATACCTGCAATACCTGGCAGTGTAAGAGTGGCTTGCAATAAAGACAAAATAGATAAAATCATCACTAAATTAAGCGTCAAAGCCACATTTGCTACCATACCAAATAGTTGATAACGCATAGCCATAAACAATAACACTAAAATAAATCCAACCAATACTGATATAACTCCTTTAATTATATTATCTGAACCAAGACTTGGACCAATAGTACGTTCTTCAATAATTTCAATCGGCGCTGAAAGAGAGCCAGCTCTTAATAATAACGCTAAATTACGAGCCTCTTTAATATTATCAATACCTGTAATCTGAAACCGTGACGAAAATATACCTTGAATTGTAGCAGCATTAATAATATCTCTAGTAGTGGTACGCTTCTTAATGGTTTTACCATTTTTAACAAGTGTTTCAACTTTATTCTCAATAAAAACAACTGCCATACGATGGTGCAAGTATCTTTTAGTGGTATTAAACATTGCCCTACCACCAGTACTATCAAGTGTGATATTAACCATTGGTGTGTTATTTTCTTGATTAATACCAGACGTTGCACCCGTAATATTTTCACCCGTTGTAATCACATGACTTTTTAGCAAAAGTGGACGACCATCTTTAAAATAATAAAGTTTTGAGCCAATCGGTAACCGCCCTGACTGAATAGCTATTTGTGGGTCATTTTTTTCATCAACCAATCTAAATTCTAAAGTTGCTACCGCACCTAAAATTTCTTTTGCTCTGGCTGTATCTTGTACACCTGGTAGTTGGACAACAATACGTTCCAGACCTTGCTGTTGAATAATTGGCTCTGCTACGCCTAATTCATTCACTCGATTACGCAACGTTATAATATTTTGTTTAAGCGCACTTCTCTTAGCTTGTTTTTGTACACTCTCACTAATTCTAATATTTAGTAATAAATCATCTGTATTATTCAGCATAATTAAATCACTCAATTCTGATTTAATTAACTTAGATGCCTCGTCTTTTAATTCAGATCGCTTAAAATGAATAACAATACTATTACCTTCTTGCTTTATGCTATTATATAATCTATCTTTACGTAATAAAACACGAAGTTCATTGTATGCTATATCCATAGAAGCTGAAATTACCGCTTCCATATCAACTTCTAATAAAAAGTGAACACCGCCTCTCAGGTCTAATCCAAGTGACATAGCCTTACCACCGATACTTGCCAACCAAACTGGCACAGAAGGTGCCAAATTTAACGCCACCACATAACGCCGACTCAGCGCCTGATTAATAACATCTTTAGCCAAAAGCTGTTGTGTATTATCCTTAAAACGTACTAAGATCCTTTGATTAATTAATTCAATAGATTTAAACTCAATTTGTTGAATCTTTAATACATTTTTAATTTTAACCAAATCCTGATCAACAATCAAATTATTACCTGCACTGGACACTTGAAGAGCTAAATCAGAACCAAATATATTAGGTAATGCATACAATATTGAAAACAATAAAACAAATACAATTAATGCATTTTTATACCATGAATAATGATTCATAACAGTTATGTTTAATTAAATTTTAGCGCTCCCTTTTGGCATTTTTTGATTAATACCTTGCTTTTGCACCTTAACCACAACACCATTAGCAATTTCTAATATTGCAAAAGATTCATCTACAGAAACAACTTTACCAACTATACCGCCATTAGTAACAACCTCATCATCTTTTTTTAAGGCTACTAATAATATTTTATGCTCCTTGGCACGTTTTTGCTGAGGTCTAATCAGTAAAAAATACATCAATGCAAACATAACCAATAAAAATGGTAACCCACTCCATGAATCTATAATACTACTCTCTGATACTAAACCTTCTGCGAATGCTGGTACAATAATTAAATCTAATAAATTCATTTTATCTCCTTATATAAAAAAATTAATTCATAACTTCCAACCCACCCATATAACTCTGTAAAACAGAGGGGATTTTAATACTTCTATCAGCTTGCTGATAATTTTCCAATACTGCTACTAACGTTCTACCAACTGCTAATCCTGAGCCATTTAATGTGTGTAATAATTCTAATTTATTAGTTTCTTTATTCTTATATCTTAATTGCAAACGTCGTGCCTGGAAGTCTTCAAAACAAGAACAAGAAGAAATTTCACAAAAAACATTTTGTCCAGGTAGCCACACTTCTAAATCATAGGTTTTAGAAGCAGAGAAACCAAGGTCTCCAGCACATAAGCTAATTTTTCTATAAGGCAATTCTAATGCTTGTAAGATATCTTCAGCATGTGTAGTTAATACTTCTAAAGCTTGGTATGAATCTTGTGCTTTAACTACCTGCACTAACTCAACTTTCTCAAATTGGTGTTGACGAATAAGGCCGCGAGTATATCGTCCATAACTACCTGCCTCTGATCTAAAACTAGGTGTATGAGTCACAAACTTAAGAGGTAAATCATTCTCTTTAATAATCATATCACGCATCATATTAGTCACAGGCACTTCACCAGTTGGAATTAGATACAATGTCTTTGTTTCTCCCTTCTCACCATGCAAATATGTTTTAAATAAATCGGCTTCAAACTTTGGTAACTGACCTGTGCAAATCAAGGATTCTGTATTCACTAAATAAGGCACATAAGCCTCAGTATAGCCATTAACTTCACTATGTCGATCTAACATAAATTGTGTCAATGCGCGATGCAAACGTGCAATTTTTCCAGTCATAACAGAAAATCTAGCGCCAGAAATCTTAACTGCTATCTCAAAATCTAGCCCATACATCGCACCCAAATCAACATGGTCTTTTACATCAAAATCATACTTACCTAATTTACCCCATTTTGATACCTCAATATTATCCTCTTCAGTTTTACCATTAGGTACAGAATGATGAGGAATATTAGGCATCGATAAAACAATTACATCAATTTCAGATTGAATCAATTGTAAATTTGATTTTGACAAATTCAACTTAATGCTTAAATCTGAAACATTCTTTAATAAAGACTCAATATCTTCACCAGAAGATTTAGCTTTTCCAATCTCCTTAGACTGCATATTGCGTAGATTTTGCAAATTTTGAGTTTCAATTTGAATTTTTTTTCTACTACTTTCTAATTCAAAAAATTGATCAACATCAAAATAAAAATATCTCTTCTTTAAGGCATTAGCAACAGCTTTCATGTCTAATCTAAGTTGTTTTTTACTTAACATTGTTATATAATAATTTAATTATATACATTATATTCCTAATTACACCAGGTCTAACTTTAAAAACTAACTTTGGAAATTATACTATGTTTAATTCATTTTCAAGCAACGATGCTTGCCAGCTATTAGCTAATGGCGCTCAATTAGTTGATGTCCGTTCCAGTAATGAATTCGCTCAAGGTGCACTACCAAATGCAATAAACCTACCATTACAGTCTATTATGAGTGCTGATAGCATCATAGACCGTAATAAAGCTGTTATTCTTTATTGTGTTACAGGTGTTCGTTCATCAACTGCTAAAAATTATTTAATACAAATGGGTTATAAAAATGTTAACGATTTAGGCTCATTTAAAAATTACAACTGTGAATAACACAATACAATAATAATGGTATAAACTTATACAATGAGAGTTAAAAGCACTTGGCACAAAAATCAAGTGAAAACCATTGATGACATTGCTAGCACACTAGCATTTAATTCATGGCGTATTACTAAAAATCATCTAGAAGATTTAATTAACGAAGCATTCGTAATTGAGAAAGCACAAGTATTTGATGTAATATCTGAATACTTATACTTCTTAATTCAATGTATTGATAGATTGATTCTTGATAAATTAAATTACAATCAACGTCGAACATTGATTATCAAACTTGCCAAACAATCAGCTACTTGTTTTCATGAAAACAAACAAGAACGTATTGGTTCAGGAGAATATTGGAAGGACTTTATTCAAACTTATAACACCAGATCTCAAAACTACGCCAATTATGAATTTACAAATGGTGAGCCTAGTTATCATTTCTTAAGATACTTTGCAAAGAAAATCCAAGAAGCTATGACCAATGTTGATTCAAAATGGATTATACAACAAATTATTGAAATTCAAGCACTAAAAGCCTTTAAATCAATAAAAATAAGTATTACAAATTTGATAGCAGTTGAAAAAATAATATTTAAGGCAGAAAAATTAAAAAATAAAAACAAGATCCCTAGATCTAAACGAAAATCAATTCTCTCTAAATTACAATAAAAATTTCAACTCACTCATAATAATATCAAAAAATAGGAGCTAATATGATTGCAATATGCCTAAATTGTAATAAACTTAACAACATTCCAAAAAACAAATTAAAGAACAAACCTAATTGTGGTAAATGCAAAAATCCAATATATAGCGGTCATCCTATTGATATAAATGGTATACAACTTACTCGTGCAATAGAAAAAACTGATGAATTATTGGTAGTTGATTTTTGGGCAACCTGGTGTGGTCCCTGCAAAACATTTGCTCCTACTTTTAAACAAGTTACAACACAACTTGAACCTAACGCCAGATTTATCAAAATTGAAACTGAAAAAGAACAAGTAATTTCTACTAAACACAATATTCGCTCTATTCCAACATTAGCCATTTTTAAAGATGGTAAAGAAATAGAGCGCATTTCTGGTTCAATAAATACCCAAGATTTTATTAATTGGGTTAATCAATATACATAAAAAAAAAGAAGGAACAACAACCCCTTTAAACATAAATTTATCTAGGAGCTCTAAATTTAAAGCCTAGCAATGTCCTACTCTCACATGGGGAGTCCCCACACTACCATCGGCGCTAAGTGGTTTCACTTCTGAGTTCGGTATGGAATCAGGTGGGTCACACTCGCTATTGTCACTAAGCAAACTGGTTGTATAATTGTGTATAAATCACAATTATAATTAATTAAAAAGTTTTTATACCATAACTAATAGTTAGAAGTTATGACAATCAAATACATTTATAAAGTTTATATTCTTATCAGCGTATTACATGACACATCAAACACAAAAATTACAGATTCATTTAAATAATTTGGGTGTTATATGGTCAAGCCTCACGATCAATTAGTACAGGTTAGCTTCACACGTCACCGTGCTTCTACACCCTGCCTATCAACCTCGTAGTCTTCGAGGGATCTTTAGGAGTGTTTAAACACTCAGGGAGACCTAATCTTGGGAGAGGCTTCCCGCTTAGATGCTTTCAGCGGTTATCCTTTCCACACATAGCTACTCGGCAATGCGACTGGCGTCACAACCGAAACACCAGAGGTGTGTCCATTCCGGTCCTCTCGTACTAAGAACAGCTTCCCTCAAGTCTCCAACGCCCACGGTAGATAGGGACCGAACTGTCTCACGACGTTCTAAACCCAGCTCGCGTACCACTTTAAATGGCGAACAGCCATACCCTTGGGACCTACTTCAGCCCCAGGATGTGATGAGCCGACATCGAGGTGCCAAACACCGCCGTCGATGTGAACTCTTGGGCGGTATCAGCCTGTTATCCCCGGCGTACCTTTTATCCGTTGAGCGATGGTCCTTCCACTCAGAACCACCGGATCACTAAGACCTAGTTTCCTACCTGCTCGACGTGTCAGTCTCGCAGTCAAGCACCCTTTTACCTTTGCGCTCATTGCACGATGTCCGACCGTGCTGAGGGTACCTTTGCGCTCCTCCGTTACTCTTTAGGAGGAGACCGCCCCAGTCAAACTACCCACCATGCATTGTCCCTGATCCAGATAATGGATCTAGGTTAGAATTCCAACCATACTAGGGTGGTATTTCAAGGATGGCTCCACTCAAGACTAGCGTCTAAGTTTCAAAGCCTACCACCTATCCTACACAAATAGGATCAAAATTCAATGCAAAGCTGTAGTAAAGGTGCACGGGGTCTTTCCGTCTGGCCGCGGGTATACTGCATCTTAACAGCAATTTCAATTTCACTGAGTCTCGGGTAGAGACAGTGTAGCCCTCGTTACGCCATTCGTGCAGGTCGGAACTTACCCGACAAGGAATTTCGCTACCTTAGGACCGTTATAGTTACGGCCGCCGTTTACTTGGGCTTCGATCAAAAGCTTCGGATAAATCCTAACCTCATCAATTAACCTTCAAGCACCGGGCAGGCGTCACACCCTATACGTCCACTTACGTGTTTGCAGAGTGCTGTGTTTTTAATAAACAGTCGGAGCCACCTGGTATCTTCAACTCTTACCAGCTTCATTCAGCAAGTAAAATTACCGGCAAGAGCACACCTTCTCCCGAAGTTACGGTGTCATTTTGCCTAGTTCCTTCACCCGAGTTCTCTCAAGCGCCTTAGAATTCTCATCTCGTCCACCTGTGTCGGTTTGGGGTACGGTTTCATATAACCTGAAGCTTAGAGGATTTTCCTGGAAGCATGGTATTACGCACTTCTCCCAAAAGAGGGATCGTTATCACGCCTTAAAATATAGAGTTCCGGATTTTCCTAAAACTCATTTCTACACGCTTGAACTTGGACAACCAT
Source organism: Candidatus Vesicomyosocius sp. SY067_SCS001 (assembly GCF_014706615.1). NCBI lineage: Bacteria > Pseudomonadati > Pseudomonadota > Gammaproteobacteria > Pseudothioglobaceae (SeqCode) > Candidatus Vesicomyidisocius > Candidatus Vesicomyidisocius sp. SY067_SCS001. The sequence continues at coordinate 954,538 of NZ_CP054877.1, forward strand.
AGCCAAGCTGCGCTAACCTTCTCCGTCTTCCCATCGCAGTTATATGAAGTATAGGAATATTAACCTATTTCCCATCGACTACGCATTTCTGCCTCGCCTTAGGGGCCGACTAACCCTACGCCGATTAACGTTGCGTAGGAAACCTTGGACTTCTGGCGAGGGGGTTTTTCACCCCCTTTATCGTTACTCATGTCAGCATTCGCACTTCTGATACCTCCAGTAAACCTTACAGTTTACCTTCAACGGCTTACAGAACGCTCTCCTACCATTGCAATAAATTGCAATCCGTAGCTTCGGTATGTAGTTTTAGCCCCGTTAAATCTTCCGCGCAAACCGACTCGACCAGTGAGCTATTACGCACTCTTTAAAGGAATGGCTGCTTCTAAGCCAACTTCCTGGCTGTCTTGGCCTTTTCACATCGTTTCCCACTTAACTACAATTTTGGGACCTTAGCTGACGGTCTGGGTTGTTTCCCTTTCCACTACGGACGTTAGCACCCGCAGTGTGTCTCCCATGCTCATACTTGTCGGTATTCGGAGTTTGCAATGGCTTACTAAGCCTTGACGACCCGCTAACCATAACAGTGCTCTACCCCCGACAGTAATACATGAGGCTCTACCTAAATAGATTTCGGAGAGAACCAGCTATCTCCGGGTTTGTTTGGCCTTTCACCCCTATCCACAGCTCATCCCCTCATTTTTCAACATAAGTGGGTTCGGGCCTCCAGTTAGTTTTACCTAACCTTCACCCTGGCCATGGATAGATCACCCGGTTTCGGGTCTACTCCCAGCAACTAAACGCCCATTTAAGACTCGGTTTCCCTACGGCTCCCCTATTTGGTTAACCTTGCTACTGAGAAGTAAGTCGCTGACCCATTATACAAAAGGTACGCAGTCACAGAATAAATCTGCTCCTACTGTTTGTATGCATACGATTTCAGGTTCTATTTCACTCCCCTCCCGGGGTTCTTTTCGCCTTTCCCTCACGGTACTTGTTCACTATCGGTCATTAGAGAGTATTTAGCCTTGGAGGGTGGTCCCCCCATATTCAAACAGCGTTTCACGTGCGCCGCCTTACTCGATTTAACATAAATTAAACTTTCCTATACGGGATTATCACCCTGTATCATTGAACTTTCCAGAACATTCTAGTAATTTAAAATATGCTTAAGGGCTGGTCCCCGTTCGCTCGCTGCTACTAAGGGAATCTCGGTTGATTTCTTTTCCTCTAGGTACTTAGATGTTTCAGTTCCCTAGGTTCGCTTCCTTAACCTATTCTATTCAGTTAAGGATAATGGTCTGATGACCACTGGGTTTTCCCATTCGGAGATCTCCGGATTAAAGCTTATTTATCAGCTAACCGAAGCTTATCGCAGATTATCACGTCCTTCATCGCCTTCTAATGCCAAGGCATTCATCATATGCACTTATTCACTTGACCATATAACCCCAAATTATCTATTTATACTTTATCTATGTACTGTATAAATTTTTTGCTTAATTAACTATTTAGCAAAGCTAAACCTCTTAATCACTCAAAAAAATACTTTGCAAATAAATAAAATTCAAAACCTTATAATATTGGTGTTTATAGTTAGTATTTCACCTTGAAGTCACAAATTATGATAAATCACAATTGGTGAATTCTTTTTATTTCATTGAAAAATTAATTTCTCAATGAGAATCCATATTTTTTGAAATTGTTGTGTCAATGCAATACACCAATACAGACTATTATGATAATAATCTTCGCGTTGTTATATTGTATATTTACAAACTTTACTTCATGTATTAAATTGTTAAAGAGCTCTACACTCGAAGGCGCAGTATAAAAACTTAAACAAAACAACAATTAAAAATTTTTTTGTTTAAGTTTTCTTTGCACAATAAAAGAATACTTGGTGGAGCCAGGGAGGATCGAACTCCCGACCTCTTGCGTGCAAGGCAAGCGCTCTCCCAGCTGAGCTATGGCCCCTTTTTGCTTACAGTATAAACTATATAAACTATAAGTTTATTATAAAAGGGGACTTAATTAAACTTACGTAATAAACGATGGGCCTGAAGTAATCATAACGCAAAATTTGGTGGGTCTGGATGGATTTGAACCACCGACCTCACCCTTATCAGGGGTGCGCTCTAACCAACTGAGCTACAGACCCAAAATTATTTGTCTATTTTTATTATTTTATGCAATTATCATAAAAATTATCGCACAAATAGTGTGAGGTAATTTTTATTACCTTTATCATTATTAAACAACTTGTTGTGGACACTCATACTTTTCTTAAGGAGGTGATCCAGCCTCACCTTCCGGTAAGGCTACCTTGTTACGACTTTACCCCAGTCATGAATCACACCGTGGTAACCGTCCTCTATAAAATAGTTAAACTAGCTACTTCTGGTGCAACCCACTCCCATGGTATGACGGGCGGTGTGTACAAGACCCGGGAACGTATTCACCGTAGCATTCTGATCTACGATTACTAGCGATTCCGACTTCACGGAGTCGAGTTGCAGACTCCGATCCGGACTACGAAAAGATTTGTGAGATTAGCACCACCTCACGGCTTAGCGACCCTTTGTCCTTCCCATTGTAGCACGTGTGTAGCCCTGGTCGTAAGGGCCATGATGACTTGACGTCGTCCCCGCCTTCCTCCGGTTTATCACCGGCAGTCTCCTTATAGTTCCCACCGTTATGTACTGGCAAATAAGGATAAGGGTTGCGCTCGTTACGGGACTTAACCCAACATCTCACGACACGAGCTGACGACAGCCATGCAGCACCTGTATCCGCATTCCCGAAGGCACCAATCTATCTCTAGAAAGTTTGCGATATGTCAAGACCAGGTAAGGTTCTTCGCGTTGCATCGAATTAAACCACATGCTCCACCGCTTGTGCGGGTCCCCGTCAATTCCTTTGAGTTTTAACCTTGCGGCCGTACTCCCCAGGCGGATAACTTAACGCGTTAGCTTCGCCACTAAAGGGTACCCCCCCCAACGGCTAGTTATCATCGTTTACGGCATGGACTACCAGGGTATCTAATCCTGTTTGCTACCCACGCTTTCGTACCTCAGTGTCAGTATTAGTCCAGAAAGCTGCCTTCGCCATTGATGTTCCTTCTGATATCTACGCATTTCACCGCTACACCAGAAATTCCACTTTCCTCTCCTATACTCTAGTCTTCCAGTTTCAAATGCAGTTCCTAGGTTGAGCCCAGGGCTTTCACATCTGACTTAATAAACCACCTACGCACGCTTTACGCCCAGTAATTCCGATTAACGCTTGCACCCTCCGTATTACCGCGGCTGCTGGCACGGAGTTAGCCGGTGCTTCTTCTAAAAGTAACGTCAAAAATAATAGATATTAGCCATTATTTCTTCTTCCTAATTGAAAGTGCTTTACAACCCTCAGGCCTTCTTCACACACGCGGTATTGCTGGATCAGGCTTGCGCCCATTGTCCAATATTCCCCACTGCTGCCTCCCGTAGGAGTCTGGACCGTGTCTCAGTTCCAGTGTGGCTGATCATCCTCTCAGACCAGCTAAAGATCGTCACCTTGGTGAGCTTTTACCTCACCAACTAGCTAATCTTACGCAGGCTCATTTGATAGCGAAAGCATATATAATTAGAGGCCTTCTTTACTTTATCAAGATTATGCGGTATTAATCCGGATTTCTCCGGGCTATCCCCCACTATCAAGCAGATTCCTACGCGTTACTCACCCGTCCGCCACTCGACGCCTACTAGCAAGCTAGTATCGTTTCCGTTCGACTTGCATGTGTTAAGCATACCGCCAGCGTTCAATCTGAGCCAGGATCAAACTCTTCAGTTCAATTCTAACTATTTAGAACATCTAAAAACAATTCAAATAAATAAAATTTGCTTTATGTTCAATTTTTTTAAAAGCTTATTTGCTTTAGTTTTTAATGTGCACTTGCACAATTTTATTGTACGAGTGCCCACACAAGTTGTTTAATATATTTTTAAAGAGCAACTACAACATTAAATTGATAAAGCAATTTTTTTGCTACAGTTAAAAACAAAAAATTATACAGATAACAACTAATCTGTCAAGTATTATTTTTAACTTTATACTTTCCAGTCCTTATTTAATTAAAAATTAAGGACATTTTCATATAATATTACAAATTATAATAAAGAAAAATTAATTAAATTAAATATTAATTAACATTATCTTTACCAAGATGATAACTTAATCCTTTGAAATCACTCTATTAAGCCAATCATCAGCTTGATTAATATCAACAATTACATGATTGGAATTCACCATTTCAAGATCATTATCATTCCAACCTTTAATTCCCATTTTTAATGAACGAACCTTAGTAAAGCCCATTTGTTGCATAGTCAAAGTTGCAAGTACACTACGATTACCTGAGCGACAAATAACAACAATATCTTGGTTTATTGCTTGTACTAATTTTGGCACAGTGTTATCATAATTCCAAACACACGCACTCTCAAGTATACCTCTAGGAACATGAATTGAATTTTTAATATGCATCATATCAAATTCATCTTGCTCACGAATATCTAATAATATTAAATCTATATTTTTTTGAATCTCTTCTTCTAAGTCCCACGAAAATACCTCAATCACTGATGTTAATGCTTGTGCTACTAATTTTTGATATCTATCCATTGATTTTATTTACAATAACCTTTTTGTGTAACCATTACTGCTACTTCAACGCGTGAGCTTAGTGATAATTTTTTAAGAATTGACTTGACGTGTAGTTTAACTGTACCATCAGAAATACCCAATTCTCTAGCAATGACTTTATTACTATAACCACTAGACACCTGGCAAGCTACTTCTTTTTCTCGACTAGTTAAGGAGTCAAAAGAAGGCTCATTGTCGGTTAATTCATCCCGTAAAGCCTTTGCTAGTATATATCTCATATCTTGTGCAACAACAATTGAACCTTTGATAACTTCATCTAGAGCATCGACTAGTTCATCTGGATCCATGTCTTTTAATAAATAACCTTGGGCGCCATGTTTAAGACAACTACGTAAATCATATTCTTGGGTACTAGTAGTTAACATCACAATTGGTATTGTAATATTCTTTGTTTTGAGTATTTTTAACACTTCAAGTCCAGACATTTGAGGCATGCGTAAATCTAATAGAATAATATCTACTGATAAAGAAGGAATTTCTATCAAACCTTGCTTTGGCGAAGCAGCAGCACTGGCACTAATTTGTTTAGATTCCAATAAAGCAATGAGTCCATTACGAAACAAGGCGTGATCATCAATAATGTAGATTTTCACGATACCTTCTGGAAATTGACTATAACACGTGTACTTCCATCAACTCCTGATTCGATTTTAATACTAGCACCAATTCTTATTGCTCGTTCTTTCATAATATTCATACCAATATTATTTCCCATTACTTCACTTTCATTTTGGTCTTTTTCAAATCCAACACCATCATCTTCAATCAATAATTGACAATTAGGTTCTGCTAAAAGCAAAACACGTACATTACGAGCTTTAGCATGTTTACGTATATTAGACAATGCCTCTTGGGTGATACGCATAATTTGCATTTCTACTTCTGGAGATACTTGTAACTTCCCCTCAACCTGTAAATAGGTAGCAATACCTTCTTCTGACATAAATCGATTAAGTAAAGTTGTTAAAGAAGCCTTAATTCCTTTAGGATCTAACGGTATACGAAAATTATACATAAGTTCACGTAACTCTTGGTTTGCTTGAGTAATATTAGACTGTAGGCTTAGCACTTTATCGTTTGCATCAGATTTTTTACCTACTTTAAGTATGTTTCCAAGTGCTGTTACTTGTAATTTTAAACTATAAATAGTTTGTGCTAATGAGTCATGTATTTCTTGTGATAAAAATAAACGTTCTTGTGACAATTCCATACGTTTAGTTTGGATATCTAGCCAAGCTTTATCTAATGAAATAGCAATATTTTCAGCAATAGAACTAAGTAGTACACGCTCATCAAAAGCCAATGATGGCAATGTATCAAAAAACAAATTAAAGGTACCTAATGTTTTTCCATGATACCTAAGTGGTATAAATATCGTACCAACACTTGCTTTGGTTTGAGATTTCTTACCGACACATTGTGCACAGGTATGTACGCTAAATTGTACACAAGTATCACTTGCCATAGCCACTTCACCACAAAAACAGTCTGCACTTAATACATCTATTACTTGTCCTTGTTTATCAATTACACCCTGTGTTGCCATCAAGTGAAGCTGACTATCATCAGATAAACTACGTGCAGCACCTGATGAAGCACCAGTCATCTTAATAAGAATGTCTAAAAAGTGTGCAAATAATTCATCAATTGAATGTATTTTATTAAGTTTTGATGACACACTATATAACGTTTCTAAAGAGGCAGATTTTTTACTTAAACGCTGAACTTGTTTATTTAAAATACTCTCCATATCATCATATAAACATTGATTTTCATCAATTAGATGATTAATCGCTTTTGCAACAGGCTGAAACGTGGTTTTTTGATTATCACTTAAACGTACACTTTGACTAAACTTATAACCATCTACCCAACTTTGCAAGTCGCTAAATGGAGATAAGAAATCTTGACGAATAGACAAGTATAGGCCCAAGTAGACCAATAAAATTAGAATAACCAATAATATATCAACTACGCTAGTCATTGTATAAGAAAGCATCGCTTCATACATTAACAATGGTGAAAGCAAAATCGTGACTAAAAAGTAAATATAAAATTTAGTTTTAATATTCATTATTTTTTAGTTTAAAACCAAAAAACAGGCCTTTCTTATTTTATTTCCCAATACAAAAAGAAGAAAATATTTCATCAAGTAAATCATCCGATGAAAATTCACCAGTAATACTACCCATAAATTGACCAGCAAAACGTAAATCTTCAGCCATTAACTCTATTGCGCCATTTTCTAATTGCATAGTAGCATTTCCAATAGACACTAATGATGCTTCTAGAGCAATGATATGACGTCTTCTAGCAAGCACAATTCCTTCTGATAAATCTTCTAATCCTGAAATATTAAATAACTCTTTTCGTAATAATTTTATACCTTCTGAATACTTAGCTGAAACTGACAATTGCACAATATCATTAATCACTTCTCTTTTAATAACGCCATTCGTTAAATCCACCTTATTTTTAATCAACAATAAAGATTGATCATTAATATTTTTAGGTAGTATGGATAAATCTGGCTTATCATCTTGCGCGTCAAATACCATTAGCACTACATCAGCATGCTCAATCTCAAAATTCGCTCTCTTGATACCTTCTTTTTCTATCTTATCATGGCTATTACGTAGACCTGCTGTATCAATAATATTAAGTGGTACGCCATTTACATGAACAGTTTCTTTCAGAACATCGCGCGTTGTACCTGCAATATCAGTCACAATAGCGCTAGATTCTTGTGTAAGTGCATTAAGCAATGAAGACTTACCAGCATTGGGCTTCCCAGCAATAGCAACATTCAACCCTTCTCTTAAAATAACACCTTGTGTGGTAAATTTTAAAATAGTTTCAACTGTCTGTTTGATGTCTTTTATTTTACATTTAACTTGATCTGATTGCAAAAAATCAATTTCCTCATCCGAAAAATCTATAGTTGCTTCAACAAAAACTCTAAGCTCAATAATAGATTTAGTAAGTGCATTTATTTGATTAGAAAACTCACCCGATAAAGACCTAAATGCTGACTTAGAGGCTCGTTTTGAATTAGCATTAATCATATCTGCAATCGCTTCTGCTTGTACCAAGTCCATTTTTCCGTTTAAAAAAGAACGCTTTGAGAATTCACCTGACTCAGCTAGTTTAGCACCAATGGATATGGCAGATTCCAGTAAAGAGCGCATACCAATCATACCACCATGTCCTTGAAACTCTAATACATCTTCACCTGTAAATGAGTATGGCTTTGGGAAAAACAAAGCAATTCCTTTATCTATTTCAGTACTTTCTTGATCAAAAAATAAGCCATAATATGCATATCGTGGTTTGGGAATAAACCCAAGCATTTTTTTTGCAATAACTTTACATAATGGTCCTGATACACGCACTATGCCAATACCCCCTTTACCAACACTACTGGCTAATGCGCAAATTGTTGTTTTACCGCTATTCATTAATTTTTAAGATATTTTATAAAATACTCAGTTAGAAATGTATCAAAATCTACCAAATCAGAAGCTTCAATTTGGAGTTGTTTTTGACATGAAACCTTTGCTTGATGATCTAAATAATCGAAATGTTTCTTATTTATTGTATTAAATAAGAACTCACTCCTATATTTCTTAGATAATGAATTAGTGTAATCAAAAAAACCCTGATTACGGCTTTTCATCTGACTAAGAGCTATCGCAGAAGGTGTTAAATCTGGATTGTTAATACGACATGCTATATCTCGAATAGACACTTGATGGCTTTCACTTAATAACGCTGTACAATATTCCATCTTAGTGATAATATCAGTCCCCCACTTCTGGCGTGAAATCTGTTTACCTTTGTACATTAGCATTAATTTAGGCTTACGACCTTCATGGGCAACTAGCTGATCATTAGTGTCAATTCCAAACTGTTCTGAGGTAGAAATAGCACAAGATGGCTCAAGTAAACAAAACAACATAAACGCTTCTAAAAAATGAATTTGTGGCTTATCGATACCCAATGATAAAAGTGGATTAATATCTATCGACCTTAGCTCAACATAGCCAATACCGCTACTACTTAGCGTATTTAAAGAATTTTTATTTGACTCAAGAAACGGTTTCGGACGTACAGAAGCATAATACTCATTTTCAATCTGTAAAATATTAGTATTAAGCTGCTGATATTTCCCGTGACGTTTTACACCAATCATTTCATACTCAAAACAAGAAGTTTGCATCCCTACTTTAAGGCTGTTTATATAATGACTCAAACTGTTGTAATTAGCTTTAACACCTGCTTCATCCTCAGCTAAATTTTGATAACCAATATCTCCCATACGCAAAGAGGTAGCATAAGGCTCGTACAAAGTTGAATCATTAAATTCAACCAACGAATGGGCATGGTACCCTTTTAAGAATGACTTACATACAGCAGGTGATGCTCCAAATAAATAAGGAATTATCCAACCATAACGCACTATATTACGGATTAGACCCATATAGCCATTATCAATAAATGACCTTAACACTTCTGTAGGAGCAAATAATCTTTTATATTGTTTCCAAAATTTATTAGAAAATGAATAATTAAAATGAATTCCTGCAATAGTTTGCATAACACTACCGTAACGGTTTGCTAGTCCTTGACGATAAATTGTTTTCAACATTCCTTGGTTAGAAGTTCCATATTGAGCTATAGGAATGGTAGTTTCACCACGAATAACGCAAGGCATGCTAGTTGGCCAAAAATTTTGATCTTTAGGCAAATGATGATACAAATAATACTGCGTATTTTCTAAAAAAGATAACATCTCTACTGCCCCACTAAGCGGGGGTGTTACCAATTCTACTAAAGATTCAGAAAAATCTGTGGTAATATTGGGATGCGTTAAGGCACAGCCTAAAGCATAAGGATGCGGTACTTGAGAAATTCCACCTTTCCTTGACACTCGCAATCCTTCTTTTTCCAAACCCATTAAATTACCTTTCAATAGTATATCAAATGGTTTTAATCGTTGAATTTTTTCCTTTAATTGCAAAACAAATCCAGATATTAAAATAGTACTATTTTACATTAGGACAACTCATGAAAACAATCAAGGCAATTGTAGTTATTTTACACAACAAAAACCAAGTAATACTAAATACAAAACGTAAAAAAAGTTGATGAATAGTTTATTAAAGTTACATGATGACAGAATTATAAAATATTGAATCAAAATAACAGCCATAATTAGAGAACTAAATAAAGAGTTAGATAAATACAAATTAAGCAACTAACTCTTAATACAACTAAGATACATAAGTATAAAGGCAGAACTGTTTAGTTAAATATTCATAATATACATCTAACATACAAAGACATCTTTTGGTATTAAAGGTTAAACAATATATTAGATTGGTATTAAACAAGCATTAAATAATTGTAAACTACTACCTTCCATGAAAACATTTATCAATTCCATTGCTCTGCCAAATAAATATTGGATCACCCCATCAAACAACCATCAAAGTAATAAATGGATGAAAAACTTTAACCAAAAACTAACACAAAATATAAAACTCATCCAACTTAGAAGTAAAACCAAAATTAATAATAACTTTATACAACAACTTCACAATAAATGTAAACAACATAACGTCAAATTACTGCTTAATATCGTCAATAAAACTTTTAATGAGGCTTATTGCGATGGCTGGAATCTAACTACCGATGAGATGCTAAAATTTAACAAAAGACCTTGCGCTAATAATAAACTCTTAGGTATATCTACACACAACCTAACTGAAGCATTAAAAGCTCAAAAAATAGGCGCTGATTTTATTATTATCTCCCCCGTACAAGCTACAAGAACCCATCCTGAACTTCTGCCATTAGGCTGGGATAGTGCTAAAGAAATCGTGAATACACTCAACATTCCTGTCTACTTTTTAGGAGGTATGAAACTCCAAGATCTAAAAAAAACCCACCAACTTGGTGCACAAGGTATTGCAGGCGTCAGTACCTTTTAGAAGATTAAAATTGCTAAAAAATACATTTTAAATATTAAAAAACTCTCGTTGTTCAATAATGATCATAACATATAGATGCAAAATTAATAAAAAAAATCTTAAACATTTAAGCTAAAGACCTTGAATTAATAAAAACTAACAAACATAGATTATGTTCTTTGTGATACAAATATTAAAACTATGTGTGATCAGTATAGAACATATATAAATTGTATATGATATAATTTATCACTTAAAATAGTAAGCATTTTACTTACTGCATACGTGTTCTATTTTATACAATTTAAGCGCTATTGATGACTAATTACACGTTTCCTAAAAGTTCTTAATACCAACCCATAAAAATAAAATCAGTGATTTATCTAATAATAAAACTATCACTAATTTTATACACTAAAAACTGTTAATTTCATAGCTAAAATACGCTACGTAAGGTTGTTTGGAAACTAGTCCCTAGTAAAAACCATGTTGTATTATTAAATATATCGGCTCTAAATCAATAGTATTCTTTATCAGAACCTTTAAGTCACTCATTATAAATGAAGTTAATAATAATGCTAACTTCATTTTAATATGGTTAAAATTTTATTATCGAATTTATATAAATTTATTACCTTTGATGTTTTCAAGATGAACACCTATCCTACTAAATTAAGTTAAATGGGCGAATTACACTATGATAAACCTAACAACATATACAAAGTACCTTCTAAAATTCTAAATCCGACTCTTTTCATAAAAGAGGTATCAATACCGCTATAAACATCACAATCAAATACAAGTAGTGCTTGTTTAATATTTATTCGATTAAAAAGAGTTAAAAATATCTGAAAACATTCATAATTTATAAATTTCTAGTTTAATACTAATTGACATAATTTGTACTACCTAACAAATAATACTTTAGATTGTTTAATTTGGCATATTTGTGCGTATTTAATTAATACTAGTAGTGGGAAATTTTGATTTTTTGAAGGGGAAATAATGACTAACATTAAATAAAAATTTAAAGCAAAAATTAATCAATAATTCTGTCTTAATATAATTTCTAATGCACCACTTTTATGGTGCATTAGAAACATCAATAGAATATTTTTTACGTTATAATTAAAAGGTTTTTAAATTTATTTTATTTTATAGATTATAACCTATGAAAACCCAATTATTACACCTGCCTAAAGCTCGTGGTCTTTATCATCCAAATAATGAAAAAGAAAACTGTGGCATAGGATTTATCGCTCATATCAAAGGTAAACCTTCAAACCAAATTACCCTTGATGCCTTAGAAATGCTATCCAGAATGGAACACCGTGGGGGTTGCGGGTGTGAGACCAATACTGGTGATGGTGCTGGTATTTTAACCAATATTCCACACGAATTTTTCATTAAAGAAATTAAGCGTTTATTTGGTGTATTAGTTGAAAAAGGTACTTATAGCGTTGGTAATATTTTCTTGCCACAAGATAAAAAACAAAGAGTACATTGCATGGATTTATTAGAAAAATCTATTGTATGTGAGAATCAAACTTTTATTGGCTGGCGTAATGTGCCTATTAATACTAATAAGGCCAATATTGGTAATATTGCTAGAAAATCTCAACCTGTAATTAAACAACTCATTATTACTCGTGCTAAAGGGCTCGACACACCAGCTTTTGAGCGTGCATTATTTATTATTAGAAAACACACCTCAAACATCATTAGAACAGATAAGACCTTATCTCAAGCATTATTATTTTATATTTGCAGCATGTCAAGTAATATTATTATTTACAAAGGCATGTTGCTAGGATCACAAGTGCTTGATTTTTATCAGGATTTATCTGATATTAAGTATTCAACCTATCTAGCAATGGTACACTCACGTTTCTCAACCAATACATTTCCTTCATGGGATAGAGCACAACCTTGTCGCTATATGTCGCATAATGGTGAAATCAATACCAGACAAGGTAATTATAATTGGATGCATGCTAGAGAAGGTGTATTGAAAAGTAAACTTTTTAAGAATAATTTAAACAAAATCTTACCTGTAATAGAAACTGAAGTTTCTGATTCTGGTAGTTTTGATAATGTATTAGAATTTTTGATGATGAATGGTCGCACTTTACAAGAAGCAGCATTAATGATGGTACCTGAGGCCTGGCAGAATGACAACAATATGAGCGCTGAAAAAAAAGCATTTTATGAATATCTCTCTAACATTATGGAACCATGGGATGGTCCTGCTTCTATTGCTTTTACTGATGGTTTTTATATTGGTGCAATGCTTGATCGTAACGGTTTACGTCCTTCACGCTACTACATAACCCACGATGAGCGTGTTATCATGGCAAGTGAAGTAGGTGTAGTCGATGTAGCAACCAATAATATCAAAACTAAAGGAAGATTACGTCCAGGAAAAATGTTTTTGGTTGATTTTAGCAAAGGTAAGTTAGTTGATGATGAAACAATTAAATCTGAATTTGCAGCAAAAAATCCTTACCAAGCCTGGTTAAATATCCAGCAAATACATCTATCAGAATTTCACTGTCAAACTAAAGTACATAGCCTCCATACAGAATCATTAATTCATCGTCTAAAAACGTTTGGTTATAGCACAGAGACCTTACAATTTATGTTGTTACCACTAGTTAATGAGTTACGTGATCCAGTAGGATCTATGGGTAATGATTCAGCACTAGCTTGTTTATCTAGCCAATCTCGTATTATTTACGACTATTTTAAGCAATTATTTGCACAAGTCACCAACCCAGCAATTGACTCTATTCGCGAAGAAGTAGTAATGTCATTACGTTGTTCCATTGGACCAGAAGGAAATTTATTACATGATAAGGCTGAAAATGCTCACCGTTTAGTTATTGAACATCCAATTTTAACCAATAAAGAGGTTACCGCATTAAAACATTGCAACCATCGTAACTGGACGAGCAAAACTATCGACATCACTTATGATATTAATAAGGGTAAAAAAGTATCTGAATTACTAGATGATATTTGTACCCAAGGCTCTCAAGCCATTAAAAATAAAAACAATTTAATTATATTATCTGACCGTAATATTGATAAAAATCGTGTTGCAATATCTAGTCTATTAGCCTCTTCTGCCCTACATAGGCACTTAGTTGCCAGTACCGAACGAACCCAGGTTGGCATTATTGTTGAAACAGGTGAGGCTCGTGAAGTTCATCATTTCTGTTTAATGGTAGGATTTGGCGCAGATGCAATTAATCCATATCTTGCATTTGAAGCGTTATGGCAAGCACGTCGTGATGAAATAATTGATATTAAAAGTGATGATGCTATCATATCTTCCTATCGAAAAAGCATTGCTAAAGGCATGTTAAAAGTCATGGCAAAAATGGGCATTTCTACCTTAGAATCTTACAAAGGTGCACAAATTTTTGAAGCAGTAGGCCTAGCACCAGAAATAATGGATAAATGCTTTTTTGGCACAGCATCTCGCATTAACGGTGTTAATTTTGATATTTTGCAAACAGAAAGTGAAAAACGCCATCAAAATGCCTACCAAACCAATTCTTTAGACAATTTTGGTCAATACTATTGGCGTAGTGGTGGAGAAAAACACATGTGGGATCCACAAACAATTTCTAACTTACAAAATGCGGCACGCAATAATAACAAATCAGCTTATTTGGCATTTTCTAAACATGCCAATGAACAAGGCACACGAAACTCAACGTTACGTGGGCTTATGTCTTTCAAGAAAGGAAATCCAATTTCCATTGACAACGTTGAAAATATTAAAGAAATTGTTAAACGATTTGCTACAGGTGCTATGAGCTTTGGTTCTATTTCATCAGAATCACACGAATCACTAGCTATTGCTATGAACCGTTTAGGTGGAAAATCAAACACAGGTGAGGGTGGCGAAGACAAAAAACGCTGGACGCCAGATATTAATGGTGACTCACGCCGTAGCGCCATTAAACAAGTAGCCTCTGGTCGTTTTGGTGTAACCATTGACTATCTTAACAATGCAGATGAGATTCAAATTAAAATCTCACAAGGTGCAAAACCTGGCGAAGGCGGTGAATTACCTGGTGCTAAAGTAGATGAAAATATCGCTTCAATACGCCATTCTACACCGGGTGTAGGGCTTATTTCCCCACCACCTCATCATGACATATATTCAATTGAAGATTTATCGCAACTTATTTTTGATTTAAAACACTCCAATCCATCAGCACGCATTAGTGTGAAATTAGTCGCAGAGATAGGTGTGGGAACGATTGCTGCAGGTGTTGTTAAAGCAAAATCGGACCATATTGTTATCGCCGGTCATGACGGCGGGACAGGTGCTTCTCCACTAACCTCAATCAAACATGCAGGTTTGCCTTGGGAGTTGGGCTTAGCTGAAACTCATCAAACATTAGTAATGAATGGATTACGTTCACGAATAGTTATTCAAATAGACGGACAATTAAAAACAGGTAGAGATGTTGCTATTGGCATTCTTTTAGGTGCTGAAGAATTTGGATTTTCAACTGCACCCCTAATCACATTAGGATGTATTATGATGCGTAAATGTCATCTAAATACTTGTCCAGTTGGTATTGCTACACAAGATACAGAATTACGTAAAAAATTTACAGGCAAGCCTGAACACGTTGTTAACTACCTATTTATGGTAGCTCAAGAATTACGTTTAATAATGGCAGAACTTGGTTTCAAAACTATTAATGAGATGATTGGTCGTGTTGATATGTTACAAATGAATCAAATACTTAACAATTGGAAACAAGGAACTATTAACTTAGATGCATTATTAACACCAGCCAAAAAACCTAATAAACACACAGATACTTATCAAACTGTTACCCAAGACCATCAATTAGATCAACAAATTGACAATAAACTAATTACAAAATCAAAATTAGCTGTTAAAAATACCGAAAAGATTCATATCAATTCTATTATCACTAACGTTGATCGTGCCGTAGGCACAATGTTGTCCTCATATATTGTTAAAACAAGAGGGGCTAATAACTTACAAGACAACACTATTCATATTAGTTTTAAAGGCTCAGCAGGACAATCTCTTGGTGCATTCCTAGCAAAGGGCGTTACTTTAGAAGTTGAAGGGGATGCTAATGATTATGTTGGAAAAGGAATTTCAGGAGGTTGTATTATTGTTTACCCACCTAAGAATTCAACCTTTCACGCTGAAAATGAAATTATTGCTGGCAACGTTTGTGGTTATGGTGCAACTGCTGGTGAAATATATTTATCGGGCTGTGTATCTGAACGCTTCTGCGTACGTAATTCAGGAGCTATCGCTGTAGTAGAAGGAATTGGTGACCATGGTTGTGAATATATGACTGGTGGTCGAGCTATTATTCTAGGTGAAGTTGGTCGTAATTTTGGCGCTGGCATGAGTGGTGGTATTGCTTATATTTATAACCCACATCATACATTTGAATCTATGGCCAATCTAATCATGATTGACCTTGACCCCATGGATAATGAAACACAAATAGAATTGAAGCAATACATCAATAATCACGCTAAATATACTGAATCAAAAATAGCTATACATATTCTTGACAACTGGCACAGTGAAATCAAACATTTTATTAAAATCATGCCAAAAGATTTCAAACGTGTTTTATCCAAAAAAATTACATCAAACCAAATAACATAACACTACAAATTGAAAGTGAATAAAGTCTAAATACACTTATTAAATAACAAGATTAACACTGAATATTCACCAAACAAGAGCAAGAACTAAAATTACATTATAAACCATAATGACAAGATCACTTTGTAACTATTAGTACCTATTTCTTTGTAGAACAACAAAATTATAGGTATAAAAATTTTTCTCATCAGGTTGATGAGATTCACGACTAAGTTCGATAAATTTAGTACGGTCAAATTCTGGAAAGTACGCATCGCCATCAAACTTACCTTTAACTTCAGTGATATACAATCTATCAACTTTATCTATTATTTGGTCGTAAAAAGATGAACCGCCCACAATCATCAGTTCGTTATCATTATTAGCTAAACTTAATGCTACATCAATACTACTAACAACCTCACAATTATCAGCTTTAAATTTAGTATTTTGACTCACAATAATATTACGACGATTAGGTAATGACATACCAATAGATTCATAAGTCTTACGCCCCATCAAAATTGTTTTCCCTATTGTTGTCTTTTTAAAATAGGCCAAATCAGCTGGTAAATACCAAGGCAAAGAATTATCTTTACCAATCAAATAATTGTCATCCATCGCAACAATAATAGATAATTTCATAGAAAAGGTTTCGAATAAAGTAAAATACATTGTATTTTACAAACTATCAATCATAATGATCTCATTAATTCTAGCCTCAAATTCACCTTTTAGAAAAACATTGCTTGCCAAACTAGGTTTAGCCTTCGATATACATCCGCCAAAAATTGATGAATCAAGAAAAAAGGGTGAAACACCTGAGAAATTAGTTTACCGTCTAGCTCAGGAAAAAGCCAGAGAAATAGGAAAAACACACAGTGGTTTAATAATTGCTTCTGACCAAGTAGCGACAATTAATAATGGATTTAATACTGATGATAACATACTAACCAAACCAAAAAACCATGAGGAAGCCATTAAACAACTACAACAAAATTCTTGTAACACAGTAAATTTTCTTACAAGTTTATCACTTTTAAATACAAAAACCGACAATATACAAACTAAAGTTGAAATATTTAAGGTAATTTTTAAAAAATTAAATATTGATCAAATTAACCATTACCTTAAAAAAGAAACTCCTTATAACTGCGCAGGTAGTTTTAAATCTGAAAGCCTAGGTATTGGCTTATTTAAATGCATGATTGGCAATGATCCAAATAGTTTAATTGGTTTACCGCTCATTCAACTCATTACAATGCTAGAAAATGAAGGTATTGATATTCTAACTGACAATATTTAAATGTGATGCCATATCTCTATTCCAACAAAGTTAAATGCTTTGAATTAGGTCGAAAAATGTATTGGGGTTCACTGTATGGTAGTGCAGATGCATTGGCATTAATTGAATTAGCCAACCAACAACAAGTCATTTTAGTAATTGCTAATGATATTGTACATTTTGATAATCTTTACAAATCTTTAAAGTTTTATAACACTGACTTAGAAATTTTAAAATTTGATAATTGGGAAGTTCTCGCCTATGATTACTTCTCACCTCATCCTGATATTACATCAAGTAGATTAAAAACATTATCCAAACTTAAAAGTCTTAAACGTGGTATTGTTATCGCCACGTTAGAATCGTTATTTTCACACTTATGTCCACTAGAGTTTAGCGAAAAATATAGCTTAAATATTCGTATTAATGACAAAATTAATTCTGATACTTTTAGTAAAAAATTACTAAAAATTGGATACAAGAATGTAACCACAGTAATGGAGCATGGTGAGTTTAACATACGTAGTTCATTGATTGATCTATACCCGATGGGTACAAAAACAGCCTATCGAATTAATTTATTTGACCAAAAAGTAGAATCCATTCGCGCTTTTAGCACTTCAACTCAACGTTCTAAAACTAAAATACCTGAAATTATGCTATTGCCTGCTAGAGAGTTCGCGACAGATAATACCAGTATTGAATACTTTAAAACCAACTATAAAAAAACGTTTAATGATAATGGTTTTATTTATACTGAGGTTAGTGAAGGAAGATTACCAGGTGGTATTGAGTTCTATTTACCATTATTTTTTAACACAACAAATACCTTATTTGACTATCTAGCGGATAACACTATTATTGCCACGTCAAAAGAATTTTCAAGCTTAGTAGATAAAACTTATAGCGAAATACGTAACCGATTTAAATATGCTAAAAAATCATTAGACAGGATACCACTTGATATTCAACGAGTTTTCCTATCCAAAGAATTGCTCTTTAGTGAAGTCAAAAAAAAATCACAACTCATGCTTAGCACATCTAAAATAGAAAATAAAAATCAGTATTTTAATTTTAACTCAAGTCTACCACCTCCAGTACGCATTGAACTACAAACGAACAATCCGTTAAGTAAATTTTCAACATTTGTTAAAAGATTTACTAACAATCAAAACAAAAAAATATTAATTGTTTGTGAATCACTCGATAGACAAAATATACTCAGTGATTTACTCATCAACCATAATCTTGATACTTATAACGTTAAAAGCTGGCATGAATTTACTACTAGTAGTAAATCTCTTAACATCATCCATGAGAACCTTGTACATGGTTTACTTATCCATAATATTGCTATTATTACTGAAGAAGATTTGTTTGGACAAGAAGTAGTTCAACAACAAAGTCGTCATGCCAAACATAAAGATTTTGACGTGGCCATTAAAAGCTTAGTAGAGATTAAAATAGGCGATGCTATTGTGCATGAAAATTATGGAGTAGGTAGATATTTAGGGCTCAAAACCAAAATTTTTGATAGACAATCACAAGATTTTCTTGTCCTAAAATATGCTAATAACGCAAAATTAATGGTACCAATAATCTCATTTGATCTAATCTCTAGATATGCTGGACTTTCTCTAGAAAGTACACCATTACATAAACTAGGAACCAACCAATGGGCCAAGGCTAAGAAAAAAGCAAGTGAAGCTTTATTTGATGTAGCAGTTGAATTATTAAAAATTTCTGCCAAGCGAGCCTCCAAAACAGGCTTTTCTTTTCCTAAACCTAATGATGATTACTCTTCATTTGTTGCCAATTTTCCCTTTGAGGAAACTCAAGATCAGATAAAAACCATGAATGAAGTACTAGCAGATATGCAATCACAACAACCTATGGACAGATTGGTATGTGGAGATGTTGGTTTTGGAAAAACTGAGATTGCCATGCGTGCAGCTTTTTTAGCAGTTAAAGCAGGTAAACAAGTTGCAATTTTAGTGCCAACCACACTATTATCCAATCAACACTATCGATCTTTTATAGATCGTTTCACTAATGACCCTACAAAAATTGCAACATTATCAAGATTTCAAACCAGAAAAGAGCAAAAAATAATTATTGAACAACTAAAACAAGGAACTATTGATATCATTATCGGTACACACAAAATTATCCAAAATAATATTAAATACAAAAACCTTAGCTTAATTATTATTGATGAAGAACATCGCTTTGGAGTTAAACAAAAAGAAGCCTTGAAAAAACTACGAGGGCAGAGTGATATTCTAACCATGACTGCCACCCCTATTCCGCGTACATTAAATATGGCACTAGGTTCGTTAAGAGAATTATCCATTATTGCAACGCCACCCGCTAAGCGCAGTACTATCCAAACTTTTGTACAAGAATGGCATGACAATAATATCAAAGAGGCAATTACAAGAGAAATACACCGTGGTGGACAGGTTTTTGTACTACACAATGATATTAATTCAATTGACAATATGGCAGAAAATCTAAAACAAATTATACCAAAATTACAGATTCGTATCGCCCACGGAAAAATTCCAACACGTGAATTAGAACAAATTATGAGTGATTTTTACCACGCACGTTTCCACATTCTAGTTTGCACCACGATTATTGAAACAGGAATTGATATTCCTAACGCCAATACCATCATTATCAATAATGCACAAAATTTTGGTCTAGCACAATTACATCAACTTAGAGGTCGTGTTGGTCGTTCTCACCATAGGGCTTATGCTTATTTAATTGTTAAATCTCATCAATCTTTATCTAAAACAGCTAAAAATAGACTTGATGTAATTAAGTCTTTAACAAAACTTGGTTCTGGGTTTGTGTTGGCTAATCACGATCTTGAAATTCGTGGTGCAGGTGATTTACTCGGAGATAATCAATCTGGACAAATCAGAGAAATTGGTTTTAACCTTTACCATGATTTATTGAAACGCACCATTGATGCCATGCACTCTGGTAAAAAAATTAACCTTAATGATCCAATTAACCATGAAGTACAAATTGATTCTGGCTTACCATCAATTATTCCAGAAACTTATATTTTTGATGTTCATGAACGGCTTGTGCTTTATAAACGCATTGCTAATTGTCAAAACAACAATGAACTTAAAGCCTTGAAAATTGAGATGATTGATCGTTTTGGTCTATTGCCAGATTCAACTAAGAACTTACTTTACAATACCAAACTGAAACTCTTTTCACAAATAATTGGGATTAATAAAATAATCCTTTATGAAGATAAAGCTATCATTACCTTTAACAAAAAAAACACCATTGATCCTATAAAAATCACTAACCTTATCCAAAAACAATCAAAAAAATATCAGCTAAAAGATCAAAATCAATTAATTATCAAAGAACAAATGCCCAAAAATATTAGACGAATCAAATTAATAGAATATTTATTAAAAATGTTAAATTAATTTGATTATAATAACTCTCCATAGTTATCTTGATAATATTTTTCAATATAACCCATATCAAATTGGTGATTTTGAGCGCCTAAATGTGTAACTTTAATAGCACCAAGTAAACCTGCCAGTTGTCCTATAGTTTTCCAATCCATATTATTCATTAAACCATATAAAAGTCCTGCACGATAAGCATCTCCACAACCTGTTGGATCTTGAGAAACATCTACTTTAACAGGAGTAATATTGATTACTTTTCCTTCAGTATGAATCTCTGAACCTTGTATATCTTTAGTGATAAAGAGCGCCTTTACTTTTATAGCAATATTCTCCAAATTTAGTCCAGTTCTATCTTGTAACATTTGTGATTCATAGCTATTCACTACCACATAACTAGATTGTTCAATAAAATTGATTAACTCTTCACCTGAAAACATTGGCATACCCTGACCTGGATCAAAAATAAATGGGATATTTAACTGCTTAAATTGTTCCGCATGTTCAATCATTCCAGTACGTCCATCAGGGGACACAATACCAATATCAACCATACCAACATCAGATACCTTATTCTGGTGCGACTGATCCATCGCACCAGAATGAAAAATAGTAATTTGATTGTCGCTCATATCAGTGGTAATAAATGCCTGACCTGTATATTGATCTTCGATAATTTTAATATATGCGGTATTCATATGACACTTTTTCATCCATGCTAAATAAGGTGTAAAGTCAGTGCCAACTGTTGCCATTGGCACTGATTTAGCTCCTAATAAATGTAAGTTATAAGCAATATTACCAGCACAACCGCCAAACTCTTTACGCATAGTTGACACTAAAAATGATACATTTAGCATATGTACTCTATCTGGTAAAATATGGTTATTAAAATGATCATGAAACACCATGATACTATCAAAAGCATAAGAGCCACAAATTAATGCTATTTTTGTCATATTATTTTTTTCTTTCTATTTTTAAAATATTCAATTAACTTGATATGTCTATGATAAATAAAAGTTACTATCTTAATTCTTTTGGTACTGGAAAATGAATATTTTCCTTTACGCCACTCACTTCAATAACTTTAGTTACACCCTTATCTCGTAAAAAATCAACAACTTCTTGAACTATAACTTCTGGCGCAGAAGCACCTGCAGTTACGCCTATTGTATCAACACCTTTAAACCATAATTCATCAATATCATCAATACCATCAATTAGATAGGCAGGAATACCTATTTTTTCAGCAATTTCTCTAAGACGATTTGAATTGGATGAATTACTAGAACCTAATATCAACAATATACTAGAAAATTGCATCAAAATTTTAACTGCATCTTGACGATTTTGCGTTGCATAACAAATATCATCTTTCTTAGGCATGTCAATAGTAGGAATTCTTAATTTTAAACAATCTATAATAAGTTGAGTATCATCAATTGAAAGTGTAGTTTGTGTTGTATAAGAAAATGACATATTTTTTGATAAATTTAAACGCTCGACATCTTCAATTGTTTCCACTAATTGAATACAATTATTCTCACTAGATTGCCCTAACGTACCCTCAACCTCTGGATGACCTTTATGACCAATTAAAATCACCTGATAATTTTGTTTTTGTTTTCTAGCAACTTCTTTATGCACCTTAGTAACCAAAGGACAGGTAGCATCATAAATAATTGCGCCTATATTTTGTGCTTGCCTACGTACTGCAATTGATACACCATGTGCACTAAAAATAACTACTTGATTATTAGGCACATCAGCAATATTCTCAACAAAAACAGCACCTTTATTCTTTAGCCCATCAACTACAAATTTATTATGTACCACCTCATGACGAACATATACTGGTGCGCCATGCAACTTTAACGCACACTCCACAATTTCAATTGCACGGTCAACACCAGCACAGAATCCACGTGGATTTGCCAATAAAACTTTCATTGTTTTTGAAGTATTTTTACCTGAAAGGAGACATCATTACCAGCCAGTGGATGATTAAAATTAACGGTAATATCATCATTCTTAATTTTATCAATACAGCCTACATAAGAATCTCCTATAGGAGTTTTGAATTCAATAACAGAATCTAACTCAATCATCATAGTTTGTGGGAAATCTAAACGTTTCATAGTCTGAAAGGCCTCTTCTAGTTCATTACCAAATGCTTCTGATGCACTTAAAAGGAAAGTTTGCAGTTTTCCAACTTGAGCGTTAATAACACATAACTCTAAGCAAAAATCTAACTGACCATCACCCAGTTCAAATTCAAGTGGATCATCCCAAGACTCATCAATCAAAGTACCATTTGCATGACTAAATTTATAAAAGATTTTGTATTTAGTCATTATTAAACGTCATAGCGCTTAATATTCTATGTACTTGAGTACGTAACTCAGAACGATGCACAATCATGTCAATCGCACCTTTGTCTAACAAAAATTCACTACGCTGAAAACCTTCTGGCAATGCTTCACGTACTGTTTGTTTAACCACTCTAGGGCCAGCAAACCCAATCAATGCACTTGGTTCAGCAATATTAATATCTCCCAGCATAGCAAAACTAGCAGAAACACCACCCATAGTTGGATCAGTCAAAATCGAAATAAAAGGTACTTTTATATCACTTAGTAATTTAATTATTAAAGCTGTTTTACTCATCTGCATTAACGAAAAAAGACCTTCCTGCATACGCGCACCACCTGAGGCTGAAAAACAAATCAGTGGTATATTAGTTTTAATGCTTATTTTTGCAGCGCGAACAAACTTTTCACCGACAACAGAGCCCATAGAACCACCCATAAACTTAAATTCAAAAGCTACAACCACAACCTTTATACCGTTGAGTGTTCCTATTTTAACTACAAGCGCATCTTTTTCATGGGTAATCCTTTGCGCTTGTAAATAACGGTCTTTATATTTTTTTTGATCTTTAAACTTTAGAGGATCAACTGCACTCAAATTAGCAGCAACTTCTTCCTGTCCTTTCTTGTCTAAAAATCCATCAATACGAGCCCTAGCAGTAAGACGAATATGATAATCACACTTAGGGCAAACATAATTCAATGTTTTTAACTCTTCTGAATAAAGCGTGGTTTCACACTTAGGGCACTTACTCCACAAACCTTTGGGAATATCTTTTTTCACTACACTAGTAATAGAAGGTAAAATTTTTTCCAACCAACTCATACTCTTTTCCTTATTTTAACTATTTAATTATGGTAGAAATCTCATTTGCCAAATACCCAACACTTGTTAACATTTTAGTTCTATCATTCGCATATCTCTCAACCAATACAACTAATGACGAACCTACAATAACTGCATCAGCATATTCAGCCACCATCTTTGCACTTATTGCATCTTTAATACCAAATCCTACTCCAATAGGCAGATCAATTGCTTGACGAATTCTTAAAATATATGTTTTAACCAGATTAATATCCAAATATTCTGCACCCGTTACACCCTTAAGGGAAACAAAATAAATAAAGCCTGAGGCAATAGTAGCTAAAAATACCAAACGCTCATCCATTGTCGTTGGCGCAACCAAAAATATAAAATTAATTCCAACACCATCCAAGATTTGCTTTAAGCCATAGGCTTCTTCTGGTGGCATATCCACCACCAATACACCATCAACACCACTTTCACTAGCAGCATTGGCAAAAGATTGATAACCAAAAACTTCAATCGGATTTAAATAACCCATCAACACGATGGCTGTTGTATCATTGATTTGTCTAAATTTCTTAACCACAGTAAATACATCAAATAAACTAACGCCATCCTTTACCGCCCGCTCATATGACCTAGAAATAACAGGACCATCAGCCATCGGATCTGAAAATGGCACACCAAGTTCAATCACATCTGCACCATTTTTAACTAACACCTGCATCAACTCAAAGGTATTATCAAGTCCACTATCACCTGCAGTAATGAATGGGATAAATACCTTATGATTTTTAGATGAATTAAGAAATACTCTACTAAGACGCGACATATTATCTACATTCCTTACTAAATGTATGCACATAATCAACCAATACCTTTACATTTTCAGGATCAACATCAGGGGTAATGCCATGACCAAGATTAAAAATATAACCTGTATCTCCTTTAAATTGTGACAATACTTTTTGAACTTCACGTTCAATTACTTCAGGTGTAGCATACAAAACAGCTGGATCAAGATTACCCTGAATAGCAACTTTATTACCCACTTCTTGTTGCACTTGATAAAGTTCTACTGTCCAATCTATACCTACTCCATCACATCCTGTATCAGCAATATGCGTTAAATACTTACCACCATTTTTACTAAATAACGTAATGGGAATATTTGGATGTTGGGCTTTAACACCTTTAACTATTTTTGCCATATAATATAATGAAAAATCTAAATAATTGTGTGCAGATAATACACCCCCCCAAGTGTCAAAAACCATTACACTATCTACGCCTGATACGATCTGTTGATTAAGATAAGCAATCACACTTTGTGTCAACTTCATTAACAATAAGTGTAACGCTTCTGGATCATTAAATAGCATTTTTTTAGTACTAGCAAAGACTCTACCTCCACCATCAATCATATAAGTCGCCAAAGTCCATGGACTGCCACTAAATCCAATCAAAGGTATACGATTATTCAATGATTTTTTAATGGTTGAAACCCCGTCGAAAACATAACTTAAATCGTTATTAAGGTCAGTAGATATTTTTTTAATATCTTTCAGATTTTTAATTGGATTTCTGAATTTTGGCCCTTCACCTTCCATAAAATACAAACCTAAACCCATTGCATCAGGAATCGTTAAAATATCTGAGAATAAAATAGCTGCATCTAAGTCAAATCGATCAATAGGCTGCATCGTAACCTCACAAGCCAACTCTGGTGATTTACATAACGTTAGAAAATCTCCAGCTTTTGCACGTGTTGCACGATACTCTGGCAAATAACGCCCCGCTTGACGCATTATCCAAATAGGCGTACGTGAGGTGGGTTTTTTTAATAAGGCATTAATATAATCAAATGACATACGCTTTAAATATAAAAAAAGTAAACACTCATAAAAAAGGCCACTCTCGTGGCTTTTTATTGACTTTTGTCTTCTTATCTTTTAAAACTAGCATAGCGTGATTTAAATTTCTCAACACGTCCTGCACTATCCATAATTTTTTGCTTACCTGTATAAAAAGGATGACAACTAGAGCATACATCCAAATGCAACTCCTTCTTATCAATAGTTGAACGAGTCTTAAAGGTATTGCCACATGAACAAATAACCTGAACGTCATTATAATTAGGATGAATGCTTGTTTTCATATTAATATTAACTATTTTCTAAAATCGTAAAATTAATGGAGATTTATTATATACTGTTTGAAACTCATAAAAATACTATTTTTAATTGTTTCTTAGACGCGCTGCATTAACAATCACAATTAATGAACTAATAGGCATAACAATAGCTGCAAATAATGGCGTAACCTTTGCCATCATAGCCAATGGTATCATAAAAGTATTATACAATAATGCAAAAATAATATTTTGTCTAATAATACTATTAGTATGCTTTGCCAAGTTAATCAGATCAATGATTGGGTTAATTGTAGGTTCTAAGATAATCAAGTCTGCACTATTAACCGATACATCACTACCTGAACCAATAGCAATACTAACATCAGCCTGAACAAGAGCAGGAGCATCATTCACTCCATCACCTACCATAAGTACTATATGTCTTTGTTGTAATTGTTTTATATAATTAGCTTTATCTTTTGGTAAGGCTTGCGAAATTATATGTTCAATACCTAACTCTGAGGCAATCGATTGAGTCACTATTTTACTATCACCACTTAATATACTAACTTGCTTGCCTATAGATCTAAGCTGATTAACAACCTTAGCAGCATCTAATTTAATCTTATCCTGTAAAATAACAAACCCCAACACTTTAGATTCAGTGGCACACCAAATACAACTAGCGCCTTGTTCCTCTAATATAATAGATTTATTTAATAAATCAGTATTTACCTTATGATGAATATCCACATAAGATAGATTACCAATTGTATACCGTTGTTGATCAATAATACCACTAACTCCTTGCCCATAGTCAGCGTAAAATCCACTAACTTCTAAATATTTACTAACAAAATCAATATCAACAATTGCCTTAGCTAATGGATGTTCAGAATACCTTTCAATACTTCTCATGATATTGATAAAACTTGTTTTATCAATCACAGTTTCAATGTGGCTAATACTAAATTTACCTCTAGTAAGAGTTCCAGTTTTATCAAAAACTACCCAATCCACTTTATCTAATACTTCCAACGCATTGCTGTTTTTAATGAGTATTTTTTTTTTAATCGCTACACCACTTGCAACTGCAACACTCATTGGTGTAGCTAAACCAAATGCACAAGGACAAGTGATAATTAGTACACTAGTAGCACTTAATAATGCCAAATCAAAATCATATGGATACCAATAAATAAAGGTCACTATTGCCAATAAGATTGTCATGACAACAAAATAAGGAATAATTTTATCAAGCATACAAATAATTGAGCTTTTATTATATTTAGTAGTTTCAACTAAACTCACAATTTGTCCCAAAGCTGAGTTCCTTAAAGTTTTAGTTACTTTGATTATCAAACTCCCACTAGCATTAATTGAACCAGCAAACACCTTATCACCAGATTGTTTTCTAATCAATAAAGACTCGCCTGTTAATAGTGACTCATCTACTTCACTATTGCCTGACAAAACAATTCCATCTACAGCTATGCGCCCTGCAGGTTTAATTAAGACAGTATCACTTATTTTAATTAAACTTACTGGGGTAATTTGTTCCTCACCTTTACTAATTACATAAGCAACCTTAGGTTGCAACTGCTGCAATGTACTAGAGGCTGATAAGGTAGATTTTTTAACCGAACTTTCAAGATAACGTCCAATTAAAATCACAAATATAAAATTAACCACTGTGTCAAAATATACTTCATTCTTAGCAGATAATCCAAACAACACATATACAGAATAAAAATACGTACTTAAAGCACCGATACTAATTGGCACATCCATATTCATAAAATTATTTTTAAGTCCAAAATAAGCATTTTTAAGGAATGGCATACCCGCATAAAATAGAGTAGGAGTCGCTAATACAAAACTTAACCATTGAAAATAATGATGGTATTTACCGTCTGTTGCCCCTGTGTACAAAGCAATTGAAATCCATAATAAATTCATCATCGTAAACGCACTAAAACCAATACGATAAAGTATCAATCGATTGATTTTATTAGCAATAGATTCAGCTACATCTTGTTCATATGGTATTGCTGAATATCCAAGGTCTGCTAATTTTTGCATAATTACAGACAACTGAATATCAGTATCAGTCCAACTAAGACGAATACGCTTATCAGTTAAATTAACTCGTACTAAAAGTACTCCATTAAGCGCATTAACCGCTCTCTCAATTAACCACACACAAGCAGCACAATGAATGGTATTGCTAATTAAAGTGATAGTTTTAATACCACTTTCATAAGAAGACTCTAAAAAAGGTTGCTGAAAAGCCGGTGCATCATAAAACTCTATTGGATATTCCAAATCAATTGCAGGTAATAATGAATTAGTTTTCTGATGATAAAAAGAGCTTAGGCCGCTTAGATAGATAGTTTTACATACACTTGCACAACCAAAACAACAAAAGTCTTGCTGTTTACCCTCAATTGGTACTCTAACTTGATTACGTATAATAACTTCTAATCCACAATGATAACAGGTATTACTCATAGTAGTTGATTTTATTGTATTTATACCGTTAAACGTTTACAATATCAACCCAAACCTTTCATTAGCTTGATACAATTGATGCAATCCACAAAACAACAACTCTTTCACATAAAAACTCAGCAAATGATAACTAACTACGCCTATTATTTCTCACATAATAATATACGTTCTATATTTTTCGACGTGTAAATCACATTTTGTACTTAGTCTATGAATAAATTATCCATACAACTCGTACTACTTAATTTGTTATTCTTTAGCAATCAAAGCATCTCTGAACCTCCAGTTCATCTTTATAAACAATACTTAATTGGTACACCAAGAGCTTATTTACAAAAATCACACCCATTAGAAGATTGTTCTGATAAATACGAAAAAGGCACCATGTGTATGAAAAATCACTCATTAGCAGGTGAGAAAGCTGAAATTGCTTTCCGGTTTTTAAATGACAAACTTGTTTCTATTGTGCTGATAATGACACTAACTGACGTGAGTAAAATTAAGAAAATATTTTATGTATTAAAAACACAATTTGATTTAGTCTTAATTGAAGATGGCTACAATAAATTAGATATTATTCAAATTAATGCCAGCACTTTTAATAAACATGAATTTACTAAAATAATCGCTGATTTTGAGAATGAAGCCTACCAAAAGCAAAATATTAAATACACTTTTATCAGTAAGGATGAATTTATTACACAATCACGTAAATCACGTAATTTTTCTGATATTTTTAAAAATGCACCCATGCGAATGCGCGCTGCAATTTATAGTATAGGTCGAAAAGATGAACAAGTGATTGGCACTATAAGTTTTATTGTGCCTGGAGTTACCCAATCTTATCTCGATCAAAATCCAATTGTAGAGGATTTTTAAGTTGTCATTATGAATAATATTCACGCTATTATTCTAGCAGCAGGCAAAGGTACGCGCATGAATTCTACTAAACCAAAAGTCTTACAAATATTATCAAACAACACTTTATTGGAACATGTCCTGTCTCAAGTTAAAACCTTGTGTAATAAAATTCATATAGCTTACGGCTTTGAAGGCAAGCAAGTACAACAAAAAATTAATAATCCTAATATTAACTGGGTTAAACAAATTAAACAATTAGGTACTGG
Organism: Candidatus Vesicomyosocius sp. SY067_SCS001; assembly: GCF_014706615.1. NCBI lineage: Bacteria > Pseudomonadati > Pseudomonadota > Gammaproteobacteria > Pseudothioglobaceae (SeqCode) > Candidatus Vesicomyidisocius > Candidatus Vesicomyidisocius sp. SY067_SCS001. The sequence continues at coordinate 984,565 of NZ_CP054877.1, forward strand.
GCACGCCGTAGCACAAGTAATGCCGTATATTGAAAGTAATTCAATTTCACTCATACTATATGGTGATGTTCCACTAATTAAAAGATCCACATTATCCGATTTAATCAATAAGACGCAACAAGATGACATTGCCTTATTATCTGTTATTTTAGACAACCCAACTGGGTATGGACGTATTATTCGTAATAATAAACAGATACAAGCCATTGTTGAACAGAAAGATGCAAGTAATATGCAACTGAATATTAACGAAGTTAATACAGGAATCATGGCTGTAAATTCACAGTTATTAAAGCAATATTTAAACGAAATTGACTCAAAAAATACCCAAGGTGAGCTTTATCTAACTGATATTATTGCTTGTGCGGTTGCTGATGAAAAAACTATTTCATCCATTATTAGCAAAAATAAATTTGAGGTATTAGGTGTAAATGACAAAGTACAACTAGCAGAATTAGAACGTCTTTTCCAGAAAGATCAAGCAACACAATTTATGCAACAAGGGCTTGGCTTAAAAGATCCTGCTAGATTTGATTGCCGAGGTAACTTAACCTTTGGACAGAATTGCGAAATTGATATTAACACACTCATTGAAGGTGAAGTAGCACTTGGTAATAGCACTACAATTGAACCGAATTGTATTATAAAAAACACTATAATTGGTAATCATGTATCAATTTTTCCAAACTGCGTTATTGAAGATGCCGTTATTGGAGAAGGTGTCACTATCGGGCCATTTGTACATATTCGCCCACAAACCCATATCCAAACCCATGCTAAAATTGGTAATTTTGTTGAAATTAAAAAATCAACAATTGGTAAAAACACCAAGATTTCCCATCTTAGCTATGTGGGTGATGCTACCATTGGCAAAAACGTTAATATTGGCGCAGGTGTTATTACTTGCAATTTTGATGGTGTCAACAAACACCAAACTATGATTGCTGATGGTGCATTCATTGGTTCTGACTCTCAGCTAATTGCCCCCATCAAAATTGGTAAAAATGCCAAAATCGGTGCAGGCTCTACCATCACAAAATCAGTATCTGAAAATCAGTTAAGTTTAAGCCGTACTAAACAAAAAAACCTAAAATACAATTTTAAAAAATAAATACACTTCCTTGAAATGTTTGATGATTAATGGTTTCTATTATTCTTCTGGAAACTAATTAGCGCCATAATACCAATTTGTCAATCTACCAAAGGTAGTGATTATTTTAAGATTAGTAGAGAAGATATGCTGTCTTAGATATGTATATTTACACAATTGATAGCATTACACCTGCTATTCACAATATTAAAAATAAAATTTACTGTATTTACTCTACTTATCCACCTTTTTATTTAGTATTACTATAATACTATAAATCAATTTAAATTTACTTCCATTATAAAGTATTAACCAACTAAACATAACAGTAGTCTACCTAGTTATTATTTATACCATAACTACCTTATCGAGAAACATACATATTACTAATACACAATAAATTTTAGTGAAAATATCATGTTTAATAAAAAACAAATAAGAAAATATCTGCTTAATTATATGATTACTAATACAGTTAGTAACTTCACCAATTAAAAATTGGTGTTATGTTATACACATTAAAAAATACCTTATTTATGGAAAACATAGCGATACACCTTAAAAATATAAATACTTTCCAACTATAAAGTTATCCATGAAAGACTCATGAAAAATAATTATTATGATAATAAACACCTAGATTGATCTTTACACTACAATAACATCTCTGAAATAAATCTTCAGTAAAATAGTCTAATAATTTTAAATTAATTTTTTGATACATAATATAGTATTTACAAAAAAAGATATAAATTAATCCTATTCAAAAGAATTTTCTTATAAATCTTTTAACTCATATTTATTAACATTCAATACCTTCAATTTGTGCAATAGTGTGAATATCCTTATCACCACGACCAGAAAGGTTAATAATAATATTTTTATTTTTACCTAATTTTTTTGCAAGCTTGATACCATAAGCCACAGCATGGGAAGATTCTAATGCTGGTAAAATACCCTCAATTTTAGTAAGTATATGAAATGCTTCTAATGCTTCTTCATCAGTAATCGACATATATTGTGCACGACCACTATCTTTTAAATACGCATGTTCAGGCCCAACTCCTGGATAGTCAAGACCTGCTGAAATTGAATGCCCCTCAATAATTTGCCCATTCTCATCTTCCATTAAATAAGTGCGATTACCATGTAATACACCAACACTACCTGCGCAAAGTGGGGCGGCATGTGCACTTGGGCCTTTTTCCAATCCATATCCTGCTGCTTCAACACCATAAATCTCAACTGAAGCATTATCAATAAATGCATAGAATAAACCAATCGCATTAGAACCACCACCCACACAAGCCACCAAAGCATCTGGTAAACCACCTACTTGATTATGAAATTGTAATTTTGCTTCTTTGCCAATAATACTTTGAAAATCTCGCACCATCATTGGATAAGGATGTGGCCCTGCTACTGTACCAATAATATAAAACGTATTATCAATGTTCTTCACCCAATCACGCATCGCTTCATTAAGAGAGTCTTTAAGTGTTTTTGAACCTGAAGTAACTGGAATAACCTTAGCGCCTAATAACTTCATTCTAAATACATTCAGAGATTGTCGAGCTACATCCACCTCTCCCATATAAACCACACACTCCAAACCTAAACGCGCTGCAACAGTTGCCGTTGCTACCCCATGTTGACCAGCACCTGTTTCGGCAATAATACGTGTTTTCCCCATACGTTTAGCAAGTAATGCTTGGCCAATAGTATTATTAATTTTATGCGAACCTGTATGATTTAAATCTTCGCGTTTAAGATAGATTTGAGCTCCATCTAACTTCTTGCTTAAATTTTTCGCATAGTAAAGTGGTGTTTCACGACCAGCATAATGCTTTAAATCTTGCTCAAATTCACAAATAAATTTAGGATCATTTTTAAATCTAGTATAAGCATCTTTAAGTTCAAAAACAGCTGTAATAAGCGTTTCCGCAATAAAAATACCACCATACTTATCAAAATGACCATTATTATCTGGTAAATTATAATTACTCATAAGTTCGCTTTCTGAATAAATTGTTTAATCTTATTAATATCTTTAATTCCTTTTTCACTTTCAACGCCGCTTGACACATCAACCCCATAAGGATGTACTTGATTAATAGCATTAGCTACCGTATTAGAATTAAGCCCGCCTGCTAAAATAATAGGTAGATTAATATCAACCTGGGCCAAACGCCAATCAAAATTTTCACCTGTACCACCATAAATATCTTTGTTGAACACATCTAACAATAAACCACTAGCCTGATGATACTCATCTGCCATCTTTTTGACATTAGTCTGTACATTCATATGAAGCGCCTTAATAAATGGTATGGCATATTGAGCACATTCATGTGCTGGCTCATCTCCATGAAATTGTAAAGTATCCAAAGGTACTTTACATAACACCTTATCAATAAAATTAGAGTCAGAATTCACAAACAACCCCACACGATTCACAAATGGTGGCAATACATTAACAATATCAATCGCAGTTACAATATTCACATAACGTGGGGATTTGTCATAAAACACCAAGCCAATTGCATCAATATCAAGCATGGTAGCTTGATTAGCATTATCTACACTGGTAAATCCACAAACCTTAATTCTCATCTACTTACCATCAACATCTAATTTTATCTTAATCTTATCTTTATCAATCCACCAATCATCAACTACTAATTGATCAATAGCACCTGAAAGTTTTTTCAAAAACACCTTTGGTTTGTCTAACTGTAAAGTTTTATACCATAAATCAAAAGTTGACTGATCAGTCACATTAGAATGCTTATCTGCAACAGATGCCATCATCTGTGATGAGAAAAAAATTAAATCGTCATCCGCACCACAACGCATAGAAGTAATATAATGCGCTGTTGTAGCAGCTATAGCACAAGTATCTGTCTCTTTTGGCGATTCATCAACCAAATGTTGTAACATAGCAACGCTTAATTCTGGATTAATTGGAAAAGTAACACCCAACCACAACGCATGACCTAATGCCTTTAAAGCATTTGGTTCTTCGGATAAAAACATAACATCACAAGCCTCAACTGCTAATTCCCAAAGCTCATTATCCCTTGCAATGCCAAAGGCAATAAATGCTTTTTCCCAAGCATCTAAACTCTTATAACGCTCAACTTGAATTCTACCAATTTCTAATAAATTATTAATTTTCTCTTTAACAGGAGTGTCATCAGTTTGCAACTGAATTTTATTGTCAAAAAACTTAAGTCTAGACTTAAGTTGCTCCTCATTAGCGTATAAATCTTCACCATCTTCAGCATCAAAGATTTGCTGTTTATTTAAATACTTTCCCATCCAGGTACTTCTTAATAAAAAGAGGCTTCTAAGCGATCTTCCCAATTATTGGGAACATCAATATAATCAGGTTTCACGTCCATCCTAAAAAACAGTTCATCAGATCTTTTAGACACCTTTCCTAAAACAACAACCAATTCCTCAAAATTCTCCACATGTGGATTAGAAATAATAACTTCGCTTAATAATAACATAATCTTTCAGAGAAAAAATTTAATATTTTACACTTGTATGACTTGATTTATATTAACCTAATTTACAAGTCTTTTAATATCAAGTAAATATGTTCATCTTGCTCATAAACTCCGTATGCTATCTTTTTTTATCCTTCATTAATTAATGATATTATGTTATACCGCTAAAACCTATTTTTTGTTGACAATTACTAATTTAGTAACCCTTATTAAAACTTTTAGCACTCTTATATCAATAATCATGCCATTGGCTCCTATAATTTCTTATAAATACTTTTTAAATAAAATCTAACAACCTAATATCTCTTAATTTTTTTAGATATCTCACACTTCTAAATTAATGATATCTATGATATCTAGATTTTCTATACTTTCTGATTGCTCATTAATAGATTTTTATCCAATTCTTTAGAGAAAATATGTACTTCTCCATACAAGTTGTTAGATTTTAAAAAGTTTGTTTAATAAAACCTGTATCTTTGAAATATTCTTACTTTAATATATATTAGTAGTTTATATTACTGTAATAATTTAGAAAAAAAATTTTCTATTTCTGTTTTATTTCTATCTATTTGTTGAAAAAAATTGAATATCAAAACTCAATAATTAAATTGATAAGTGTTTTATTGCACTAACTATTTTTAGTAACCTCTTTCTTAACTATCTTCTTTTTTAGTTTCAGTTTGCCGGAAATAGCTTTTTTACATTCTTCAAGGGTTAAATTTGCTATAGGTTTATCGCCAAAAACTTTCTTAATAGTAATATTTTTTTGGCCCTTACCTTTCTTTTTTCCATTCCAGATATAAGGGCCAAAACGACCGTTAAGGAGCTGTATATCAGAACCATCGAATATTTTAATAATACGTTCAGAATCAAATTTTTCTTTAATTTGAATGAGTTCCAGTGCTTTTTCTAGGCTGACTTCTTCTGGGATATCTTCTTTAAGCGAAACGTATTTTTTGCCATATTGAATATAGGGACCGAAACGGCCGTAATTAGCTTTAATAGTGCCAAAATTATCAGTTTTACCAAGGTTACGAGGCATATTAAATAATTCTAAAGCTTCATTAAGGGTGATGCTTTCAATATCTAATAAACCTCTAAAGGGGGCAAAGGTTGGTTTATCTTTATCGTCTGTATGTCCAATCTGGACAAAAGCACCATACCTGCCAACACGAACGCTAACGGGTTTGTCACTTTTTGGATCCACTCCAAGCTTACGCATGCCGTGGATTTCTTCTCTAGAAATATTTGCAGCATCTTCTATTTTTTGATGAAAAGGGATATAAAAATCCTTAACCACACCTTTCCATGAAATATTTTGTGTAGCTATAATATCAAAATCACTTTCAAGTTTAGCAGTAAATTTATAATCAATAATATTATTAAAATATTTGACTAAAAAATCAGTAAGTAAATAAGCAATATTAGTTGGAAATAGTTTATTCTTTTCACCTCTTATTACTTCACTTGATTGTGACTGAATGACTTGATTATTTTTAATTTCAATCAGTTGATACTCACGTTCCACACCTCTTACAATTTTTTTTGTGACATAATTTCTATCTTGCACTGTGGATACCATAGTAGCAAATGTTGAAGGTCTACCAATGCCCATTTCTTCAATTTTTTTTACCAATGAAGCTTCAGTATAACGTGGCTTAGCACGAGAAAAGCTCTCTCTAGCTTTAAAATTAACTAAATTTAACGTATTACCTTTGTTTAACCTTGGTAATAATTTATCTTCTGACAAGAGGTAATCATAAATCCTTAAAAAGCCTGAAAATACCAACAATTCTCCATTCGCTATAAATATCTCATCAAGTCCTTCAATGTTAATTTTTATTTTAGTTTTTTGTAACTGAGCATCGCTCATTTGACAAGACAAAGTACGTTTGTAAATAAGGCTATATAATTTAGCAGCTTGCTCTTCAATATCAAAAATATTAGGCCTCGTTAAATCAGTTGGACGAATCGCTTCATGTGCTTCCTGTGCTCCGGAGTCTTTAGACTTATATCGTCTTCTGTTATAATATTCACTGCCCAATTCTCTTACAATAATTTTGTGAATTGCCTCAATTGCAGTTTCTGATAAAATAAATGAGTCAGTTCGCATATAAGTAATAAAACCCTTACGATATAAATTTTGTGCCAAGATCATGGTTTGTTTAACTGAAAATCCTAATTTTTGAAAGGCTTCTTGTTGTAAAGTTGAAGTAATAAAAGGGGGTTTAGGAAAGCGTTTAAAGGCTTTTTTTTCAATTGATATAATGCTTAAGTTAGCCGATAAAAGTGTATTAGTAAAGGCTAATACTTTCTGTTTAGATTTAAACTCTTTATTCAATTTAACCTTAAATATCTCACCACCTTCGTTCGATAACTCTGCTTTAACTTTGTAAGTAGAATTATCAATATGATTACTAATTTCTCGTTCTCTTTCTACCACAAGACGTACCACTGGAGATTGCACCCTACCAGCAGAACGAGCACCAGAAATCTTTCGCCATAAAATAGGGGATATTTCAAAACCCACTAATCTATCAATAATACGACGTGCTTGTTGAGCATCTACTAGTTTACAATTAACTATTCTAGGCTCTGCAATAGCATTAATAATTGCATTTTTAGTAATTTCATGAAAAACAATTCTTGGAGTATCTTTAGGCAAATTAAGTGTTTCTAATAAATGCCAAGCAATAGCTTCACCCTCACGATCTTCATCTGTTGCAAGATAAACTTTTTCTGCTACCTTTACAGCCTTACGTAAATCGGCAACCACCTTTTTCTTGTCTGGGATGATTTCATAGGTAGGGGTAAAATTATTCTCAATATCTATACCCATATTTTTCTTAGGCATATCACGAATATGACCAATACTAGATTTAACGCTAAAGTCTTTACCTAAAAAATTTTCAATAGTTTTGGCTTTGGTAGGAGACTCGACAATAACAAGATTTTTTACCATTATTGAATAGTGCGATTTTCATCAAGAAACACGATTGATTCTAACCATTGTGTTGACGTTTCACCATCAATACTATTACCTAATACCATCATCACTACCCACTTAAGGTCTTCTAAAGAGATACTAGCATCACCCAATAACATGATCTGATCAATAATCATTTCACGCTGATTACCATTTAATTGGCCAATATTTTCCATAAACAACAAAAATCCTCTAGATTTAGCATTGAGTTTTATTTTTTCAGTCTTAGTATAAATACGTATACTACCTTGATAAGTCGTTTTAAACGGCTTAATCTTACCATCTTGAATGGTAGCTATTTTTTCTAGCCAGCTAAGTGCTTTATCAATACGCATTGTGTCAAATCCGATATCTGAAAGATGTGCTTTTAACTCAGTGTTATCAATTTCATGAGTAGCATCTTGCTCTGCCTCTTCAAAAAGATAATCAAACATGTAAGTTAGAACATCAAGAATATTATTTGTCATAAAAATCTCATTTAGTTAATTACACAACCTAAATCCGTTGATTTAAGCTACCTTATTTTCAGGCTTAAAATAAGCTACTAGCTAAGGTTACTATTTATCAACCCTCACTACATAATAACTCAGACATTTTAATAGCATAGAGTCTATTTTGTCTACACTTTTTACATAAGTAAACTCAAGCCTTTAATATAATTAGATAGTTTAGCACCTTTCTTAATAGATTGATGATAGCCTTTTGATAATAGGTTATTGATCTGTATATTTTAAAATACCTCTTTATCTTATGTTAATAAATAATTTTTCAGTAACTATGGTACTACTTTTCATATTCATAAATACCAAAACTCAATTTACTGATATCATAATATGATTACTAAGTAACGGGGTTACTCGCTATAAATTAAAATATCAATGAACAGTTCTTACAAATAAGCACGTTACATATTAAAATTTTAAATGCTAAAGATTTATACTTTGCTGAATAAATTCTATCAAAACAAATCACAAACTACAATCGTTCATCTATATCACAATCATAAATTTTGTTTATTAATAAAAACTAATATAGTTGATTTAGTATCAATACACTTATTATATCTGGATATAATAACCATACCAAATTCGAACTATTCAAAAATAAGTACACAAGTATTTTAACTACCAACAATAACCAATATATAATATTAACTATACATTCAATATTAGAGAATTTGAAATAGTTTTTAGTTATTTGGAACATCTTTTCATCATTAAGATGAAGGTATAATACATTTTTCATATAATTCATGTATCTTAATTAGTTATTTACCAACTTATTGCAAATATATTTAGAACAACATTAACCAATAAGGAATAAACAATACCACTTAAAACTTTTACCACAATCCACAAATTAGCTATTAGGGCATTCTTAGATAAGAATATATTAACAATAAAATATTAGAATACTAAAGCTCTAACAAGACAACAAATATAAGGTTAGAGAATTAAATTATGGTAGAATTGCAAGATTTTATCTTATAAGATATTTCATTATGAAGCAAAAGAGAACCTTTCAACCAAGTGTTATTAAACGTAAACGTACACACGGTTTCAGATTAAGAATGAGGACAAAATCAGGTCGCGCTATTATTAACGCGCGTAGAAAAAAAAAGCGTAAGCGTCTAGCAGCTTAACTAATTTAAGTGTCCTTTAGACTAACACGCAATTTAAGAGTTTTAAAACCATTTGATTATAAAACCATTTTTAAACATGGCAAAATAATTAAAGGGCAATACTGGCAAGTTTTAGCACGAAAAATTGATACTCCGGAGCCTCGCCTCGGGCTTGCCATTTCAAAAAAAATTCATCGTCTAGCCATTGATAGAAATAAAACCAAAAGAATTGCACGCGAAACTTTCAGGATACATCAAAATGATTTAAATCATTGGGAATTTGTAGTAATGGCAGAACATTCAAAACCCGCTAAAAACTCTATAATGACTAATGATCTGCTACATTTATTCAAAAAAATAATCACCTATTAATGCATTATTTACTCTTAATTATAATTAAATTTTATCAACTGTTTATCAGTCCTTTGTTAAACTCTAATTGTCGTTTTCAACCTACTTGTTCACAATATTCCTATGATGCAATCCAAACACATGGCTTTTTTAAGGGGTTAGGCCTGAGTTTAAAACGTATTAGTAAGTGCCATCCATGGCATGATAGTGGATTTGACCCCGTACCAAAAAAATAATCCCACTCTTTAATTAATAAATAACATTATGAACAATCAAAAATTCTTTCTCATTATTGCTATTTTTTTAAGTATTTTCCTCTTGTGGGACAAGTGGGAAATAACACATAAAATAGATGAAAACGATACTCTTATTAGCCAAACCAAGATTAAAGATACTAGCACGATAAATAACTCATTAACAAATCAAAACCTAGATATACCAAGTGTTACAAATCACAATAATAAATTAGACTTTACTAATACTGATACAAAAAATCAGATCCAATTTACAACAGTCAAAACCGATTTACTTACTCTAGAAATTAGCCACAAGGGTGGTACTATCCAAAATGCATGGTTAAACGATTATCCAATAGAAATTGATTCTGAACAAAAATTCCAACTACTTAGTGATAAAACTGGCAAAATATTCCAAGCACAAAGTGGCTTATTGCCACAAGAAAAAATGCCCACTCACCATTCAATATTTAGTTCGAAAAATATATATTATCAAATGGATGGCAAAAATTTAATTGTACCCTTTACTTGGAAAAGTGAAAATGGGATTATAGTTAATAAAAGATATCACTTCAAAAAAAATAGCTACGTAGTTGGCATTGATTACCAAGTAACTAACACCACTGATAGCACATTACACATAACTAGCTACACACAATTAATTCGTAATATGCCTGATAAAGATAACATGATAATGCCAACCTATACAGGTGGAGCAAGATTTAATAACCAAGATGTATATGAAAAAATAGAGTTTGAGGACTTTGACGATCAACCAAAAGTCAGCTACAAAGGCGGATGGATGGCAATGATTGAACATTACTTCTTTGTAGCCGTAATTCCAAATTTAAACCAAATACATACTTATTCTTCAAAGATTATCAATGATAAGTATTTGTTAACTGTTGTAAACCCAGAACTATCAATTGCGCCTGGTGCAACAAAAACCATAACAAATAGTAATCTTTACATCGGTCCTAAAGAACAATCTCATATTGACAATGTTGCACCAGGTTTAGATAAAACTGTTGATTATGGCATATTGTTTATTATTGCCAAGCCATTATCTGAATTACTTAATTGGATTTATTCAATAATTAATTCTTGGGGTTATTCTATTATCATCCTTACTTTACTAATAAAATTAGCATTTTATAAACTCAGCGAAAAATCATACCGCTCAATGGCAGGTATGCGACAGCTTGCTCCAAGATTGAAAAAACTTAAAGAGACCTATGGTGATAACAAACAAAAACTAGGTAAAAAAACCATGGAATTATACAAAAAAGAAAAGATCAACCCTGCATCTGGTTGTTTACCTATCTTAGTACAAATTCCTGTATTTATCTCACTCTACTGGGTACTATTAGAAATGGTTGAATTACGCCAAGCCACATTTTGGTATTTAACTGATTTATCAGCACCAGATCCATATTATATATTACCTCTTATCATGGGTATTTCTATGTTTATTCAACAAAAACTAAACCCCCCTCCACCTGACCCAATACAGGCAAAAATTATGATGGCATTGCCTTTTGTGTTCACAATCTTCTTTTTATGGTTCCCTTCTGGATTAGTGCTTTATTGGATGATCAACAATATCTTATCAATTACTCAACAATGGGTGATTAATAAACGCATTAATAGCTAAAAATTATTATGTCCATTCTTAATAATTTAGATGAATATAAATATTGGAGAGATGATAAATTAGCCAACTCTAACACTAATATTGAAACCTGTTTGATTGAAATTAACAATCCTTTCAAGATTATAAAATCAGAAAAAGATAAAATTAAGCTTTTATGCCAAAAAAATAATTTTGCCTTATTTCATATTAAACAACAAAAAAACTATCCAAGGGCTATCATCGCTATTAACAAACAGCTTGGATTGATAGATTATGATTCACATTTATACGTTCTAAATCAAGGTTTAACGAATATTACTAAGAACGTTAAAAAAGACCAAGCTAAATTTATTCCATACACCGATAAATCCATCGGCTGGCACACAGACGGTTATTACAACAAAATAGCTAAACGCATACGAGCATTTTCTTTGTTTTGTGTTACGCCTGCAAGTTATGGTGGAGAAAATAAGTGGATTAACCAACAAATAGTGTATTTACAACTAAGAGAATCTAATCCAGATGTTGCCATGGCTCTCACTCATGACCAAACCATAACTATACCAGAACACGTTATAAACAACATTGTTAAACGTAGAACTTCTATAGGTGCAATTTTTTTTATTGATCAACCCACCTCACAACTGTATATGCGTTATACGCAAAGAAAAAAAAATATTATTTATTCAACTTCCCAAGAAGTTAGACAAGCTATTACCGTTTTAGACAAATATTTAAAAACTACCACTAAATATCACTTCAGCCATACCTTGACTGCTAATCAAGGTATATTGTGTAATAATATCTTACATAAACGTTCTGCATTTACTGACAACCCAACTAATCCAAGATTACTACTAAGAGGTCGTTACTTTAATCGATTAAATTAGAATTATAATTTATATATTAATTAATAATCACCTACTGGAAAAAACTAAAACAATTAGTTTACCAAATTTTAATTAACGACCCAATGAAATCATCTCTTTAATTGTTATTCATAGTATTTCATTACTACCTGGAAAGTTTGACAATCACTATATTAAAAATTTTTAAACAATCAACTAGAGGATAATCAACAAACTTATTGATTAAAACACAACGGCATGATAATTCAGTTTGCACCTTTAATCAAATTTAGCATGCAAACTATAAGATAAAGCATAATTAGAAGGAAACAACAATATACTATATGAATCGGTACAATAACATCTTAAATAAGATGAGTAAAATTACTAAAATATAATTATCTAATAAGTGCCATTAAAGATCATATTGATATTTCTCCAGAAATAAAAACCGATCCTGGCCCTTATTTCAAATGGAATAAACTATATGCAATTATCTAATAAATTCCATTTAAAGGCCAAAAACATAAAACTGATTATTTTTGATGTAGACGGTGTACTAACAGATGGTGGCTTATATTTCTCTGACAAAGGCATAGAACTGAAACGCTTTAACTCTCTTGATGGGTTAGGCATTAAACTGTTAAACCAAAACGGGATTGAAACCGCTATTATTAGTGCTAGAAGTTCCAAAAATGTAATGTACCGAATGAAAAATTTAAACATTAAACATTTCTACCAAGGACAAGATAACAAAATTGTTGCTTTTAATAATCTCATAAAGAAACTATCACTTAAAACTGAGCAAGTTGCTTACATAGGTGATGACATAATTGATTTACCCGTTATGAGAAAAATTGGTCTGCCAATCGCTGTTTCGAATGCTCATGAACTAATTAAAAAAAATGCTTACTTTGTAACTGAAAAAATAGGTGGTCACGGAGCAGTAAGAGAAGTTTGTGATTTATTACTAAAATCTCAGAATACTTATAATAAAACTATGGAAAAATACCTAACATAATACCATTTTAACAGAAATACTACCAAACCAGTTTTTACTAAAAAAATCATTAATAGCCCTACTAATACTCCAATACTTATAGAACAAAAGATTTTTTTGCCATCGTGTAATTAAGTAAAATAAAGATGTAGACAGATTCTACAGAAGACAATCTACCAAAGAAGGTATTATAATAACAAAAAAATTTTCATAAAAATATTAATACGTAAACCACACATTACACCAATCATTCTACCTTTATTTGAGGAAAAATTTACAACAAACTAAAACCTTATATAACTCACAGTATTAATATATTTTTTACATTTTATATTTATTCAAATTCGAAAATCATCCAATTTTGTTAGACAACTTCTAAAACAACAAAATAAATTACCTATAAGTTCTTCCTTAAATAAAGATTCAATAAATAGAGTTTTACAGACTGTTACAAACAACAATAATTATAATAAGAAATCCTCTTTAGATATCTACTGGTAATAAATAATCATTTTATTTTTACTTAGTTACTGTTGTATTGCAATCTTCATTAATAGAAAAATCAAAACATAAACACTAAAAATAATATTTTTTCACGTATCATCATTTTCAACACTTTTTACCGCGTATTTTACTAATCATTTGCAATTGTGCCATAGACTCAGAAAGTGCTGCTTGTGTTGCTGAAATATCTTGAGTATCGGTTGAATTATCCATTTCATCTTGCGCACGTTGTTTGGCCTCTAATGCCTTAAATTCATCTAAGTCATTTGCTCTAATTGCAGTATCAGAAAAAATAGTAACAACATCTGGCTGAACTTCTATGATTCCGCCAGAAACATAAATTGACTCTATATCTTTATCGGTTTCTATTCTAACTTCACCTGGTTTTAATATTGATAAAAGTGCCGTATGTTTTGGGTAAATACCAAGTTCTCCTGTAGATGCAGGAGCAAATACACACAATACCTCACCCGAATAAAGAGATTCTGTTGCACTAACAACATCAACATGAATGGTCAACATTTATACCTTCTCCTTAGATTTTCCACGAACCTCATCAATTGAGCCTGTCATATAAAATACTTGTTCTGGAAAATCATCCATTTCACCATCAAGAATAGCTTTAAATCCAGCAATTGTATCTTTGAGAGATACATATTTTCCTGGTGCTCCCGTGAATACTTCTGCTACAAAAAATGGCTGAGATAAAAAACGTTGAACTTTACGAGCACGAGATACTAAACGCTTATCTTCTTCAGATAGCTCATCCATTCCTAAAATTGCAATAATATCTTTTAATTCTTTATAACGTTGCAAAACTCCTTGCACACCACGAGCTACATTATAATGTTCTCCTCCTACAATTAACGGGTCTAGTTGGCGTGAAGTAGAATCCAGTGGATCTACCGCAGGATAAATACCTAATTCTGCTACTTGACGTGATAATACAACTGTTGCATCTAAATGAGCAAATGTAGTTGCTGGTGATGGGTCTGTTAAATCATCTGCAGGTACGTATACTGCCTGGATTGAGGTAATTGAGCCTTTTTTAGTTGAAGTAATACGCTCTTGTAATGCACCCATTTCACTTGCCAATGTTGGCTGATACCCTACTGCTGATGGCATACGACCTAATAATGCCGATACTTCCGTACCTGCAAGTGTATAACGATAAATATTATCAATAAACAACAATACATCACGACCTTCATCACGAAAGTATTCTGCCATGGTGAGTCCTGTCAAGGCAACACGCAATCTGTTTCCCGGCGGCTCATTCATTTGACCATATACCAAAGATACTTTATTAAGTACATTTGACTCTTTCATTTCGTGATAAAAATCATTGCCTTCACGAGTACGTTCACCAACACCAGCAAACACTGAATAACCAGAATGCGCAATAGCAATATTACGAATTAACTCCATCATATTAACAGTTTTACCAACACCAGCACCCCCAAATAAACCAACCTTACCTCCTTTAGCAAATGGACAAATTAGATCAATCACCTTAATACCTGTTTCTAATAATTCTGTTGTAGGTGCTAATTCATCATAATCAGGAGCGCTTCGGTGTATAGCCCAATCAACCTCTTGACCGATTTCACCAGCATTATCAATTGGTTCACCAAGCACATTCATAATCCGCCCTAATGTCTTGACACCAACAGGCACTTTAATAGGCTCACCAGTATTAGTGACTTCTAGTCCTCTTTTTAGGCCTTCAGAGCCACCCATAGCAATTGCACGTACTATATGATCTCCCAATTGCTGCTGAACTTCTAAGGTTAAGCCTGTTTCTAAAACTTTTAAGGCATCATAAATTTTTGGCATATTATCTGCTGAAAATTCAACATCGATAACCGCTCCAATAATTTGTATAATTTTTCCTATACTCATTTTGCTTTTCCTTTTTTAAACTTTAAACAGCTTTAGCACCGCTAACAATCTCAGAAATTTCTTGCGTAATTGCTGCTTGCCTTGCTTTGTTATAAATCAATTCCAATTCCTTAACCATATCACCTGCGTTGTCGGTCGCACTTTTCATTGCAATCATACGTGAAGATTGTTCACAAGAAATATTCTCAACCAAACCTTGATAAACCAAAGCTTCAATATAACGAACTAATAACGCTCTTATAACTTCTTGTGCATTAGGTTCATAAATATAATCCCAATAATGGTTTATATTGTCTGATTTAATTGATACTATTGGTACTAATTGCATAATTGTTGGTATCTGAATCATAGTATTTTCAAATTTGTTATAGGCAACTGATAATTGCTGTATTTCACCTAAATCAAACCCATCAAGCATGATCTTAATCGTTCCTAATAAGTCATCAAAGTGGGGTGAATCACCTAAATCTGTCAATACAGATTTAATATTTAAACCAAAATTTTTAAAAAATAAAGTTGCTTTCTTACCAATTGTGCAAACGTTAACTTTAATACCTTTAGCTTGATATTCAACAACTTTCCTTAAAATATATCTAAATAAGTTAGTATTCAAACCACCACACAAACCTCTATCACTTGAAATAATAATAATGCCAATACTCTGAAGTTTTTTAGAGCTATTCATATAAGGATGTTGAAATTCTGAATGCGCATAAGCTAAATGACTAATAATATTAGAAATTTTCTCACAATAAGGGCGTGATTCTAACATTCTATCTTGTGCTTTTTTCATCTTAGAAGCTGCCACCATTTCCATAGCTGAAGTAATCTTCTGGGTATTTTTAATACTTGAAATTTGCGTTCTAATTCCTTTTCCAGCTGCCATTATCTATCCTATCCTACCAAGTATAGTTTGTTTTAAAATCATCAATTGCTATTTGCAATTCATTTGCAATTTTATCATTATAATTACCTATTTCATTAATCCTATTCATTAATGATACTTGGTTTACCTTTATATAAGCAATTAGTGACACTTCAAAATCAACTATTTTATTTACCTCAATATCGTCTAATAAACCTGAATTAGCAGAAAACAATAAAGTCGCAATTTCAGCAATTGATAAAGGTGAATATTGATTTTGCTTCATTAACTCAGTAACACGCTGACCACGATCAATTTGAGCTTTAGTTTCTACATCAAGGTCAGAAGAAAATTGTGCAAAAGCTACTAATTCTCGATATTGTGCTAAATCAAGACGAATACCACCCCCTAATTTTTTAATAATATTGGTTTGTGCTGCACCGCCCACACGTGATACTGATAAACCCACATTAATCGCTGGACGAATTCCTGCATTAAACAAATCTGTTTCTAAAAAAATTTGACCATCTGTAATTGAAATAACATTAGTAGGCACAAATGCTGACACATCACCACCTTGGGTTTCAATAATTGGTAATGCTGTTAAAGAACCTGTTTGTCCTTTAACTTTACCATTCGTCATTTTTTCTACATAGTCTTCATTAACACGTGAAGCACGCTCAAGTAGGCGTGAATGTAAATAAAATACATCACCCGGATAAGCTTCTCGTCCTGGAGGACGTTTAAGCAATAAAGAAACCTCACGATAAGCCCAAGCTTGTTTAGTTAAATCATCATAAACAATCAGCGCGTCTTCACCTCGATCACGAAAATACTCAGCCATAGCACATCCTGCATAAGGTGCAATATATTGTAACGCTGGAGAAACTGCAGCACCTGCAACAACAATAATAGTATTTGCCAATGCACCATATTCTTCCAATTTACGTACAACTGTAGCTACTGATGAGTCTTTTTGACCAATAGCAACATATACACAACGAATACCACTGTCTCTTTGGTTAATAATTGCATCAATTGCTACCGATGTTTTACCTGTTTGACGGTCACCAATAATTAACTCTCGCTGACCACGACCAACTGGCACCATTGCATCAATCGCTTTAATACCAGTTTGAATAGGCTGGTCTACTGATTTACGATCAATCACACCAGGCGCCATTATTTCTAAGGGGCGTACACCTTGAGCATAAATATCACCCTTACCGTCAATAGCCTTACCTAGAGGATTAACTACTCGACCTAACATAGCCTCACCAACAGGAACTTCAACTAAGCGATTAGTACATTTAACAATATCACCTTCTAAAATATGTAAATAATCGCCTAGAATAACTGCACCAACACTATCTTGTTCTAAGTTAAGCGCCATACCAAAGGTGTTATTTGAAAATTCAATCATCTCACCAAATTGTACATCGCCCAAACCGTGAATACGGACAATACCATCACTCACACTAACTACACTACCTTCTGTACGTGCCTCAGCAGTAAAATCAAACCCTTCTATTTGCTTTTTAATTAAATCACTGATTTCATGAGCGTTTAATTGCATAGTCATTCCTCTTTAAATTTTAATAATTAATGTGTTTTTGACAAACGTAAACCTAGCTCATCCACCCTAGCTTTGATTGAGATATCAATAACTTTATCACCATCTTTAATAATAACACCACCTACTAAATCTTTATCTACAATAATATTAATACTTACTGCTTTATTATATTGATTCATTAAATCACTCACAATTTGTTCTTTTTCAGATTTGCTTAACTGATAAGAACTAATGATAGTAAATATTTTAGTATTATTTGTTATATTAATCAAACTTGTAAACAAGATTGCGATACTTGGCAAAATGTTAATACGGTTATTATCTAACAACACGCTAATAAACATCGCTTCATGCGCTCTTAATTCTCTGTCTAATATTGACCTAAGCAATATTTTAATAGTACTTAATTTATCTTGTTCTAGAATGTTAGGAGAAACAATAAATCTACGCATCTTCTTATCAAGAAGTAAATGTGCTCCTACATCTAAAACCATCTTCCACTGTAAATACGAAATATCCTGCTGTGCTAATTCAAAAATTGCATTAGCATAAGGTTTGGCGATAACAGCTAATTTCATAGCTAATTACGACAGTGATTCTGACAATTTACCTAACATTTGTTGATGTAATCTAACATCAACCTCCTTATCAAGGACCGCACTAACGCCTTGTATAACCAAATCAGACACTTGATTCTTTAGCTCATTACGAACACAAATTGTATCTTGTTCGAGCTGAGCTTGAGTTTGCTCCTTTACCTTACCTGCTTCTTTTAAAGCGTTATATTTTGCATCTTCAACCATATTTGAAGCCTGACGAGTAGCATTTGTAATAATCTCAGTCGCTAGACTTTTAGATTGATTAATAATTTCCTTGGCTTTAATTTGCGCCTCTGCTTCCTCAAAACGACCACGCTCTGCCGCTAATAAACCATCTTCAATATGTTTTTGACGTTCTTCCATAGCCATTACAATAGGCGGCCAAATAAACTTCATACAAAACCAAGTAAACATAGCAAACATGATTAATTGCCCAAACATTGTCAAATTAATATTCATAACTCAGTCCTTGTATTTCAAATCATTTTTTTATTTTACCCTGCAACTGCAAATAAAATATACATTGAAATACCAACAGCAATCATTGGTACTGCATCCACCAAACCCATCACAATAAACATTTGCGTTCTAAGCATTGGTATTAACTCCGGTTGGCGCGCAGCGCCTTCTAAAAATTTTGCACCTAAAATACCAATACCAACTGCTGCACCTAATGCACCTAAACCCATTAAAATTGAACCTGCTAAAAATAAAATACTTTGTTCCATTTTTTACTCCTATTTATAAAATATAATTAATGTTCCTTTTGATGGGCCATATCCATATACACAATGACCAGAGTCATAAAAATAAATGCTTGTAATAATACAATCAAAATATGGAAAATTGCCCACGGTAAAGACAAACTCCACTGAATCCAAAATGGCAATAAAGCAATAAGAATAAAAATCATCTCCCCTGCATACATATTACCAAATAAACGTAATGCTAATGAAATAGGCTTGGCAATTAAATTCACTCCTTCTAAAAACAAATTAAACGGCAACATCATTTTACCAAATGGGTGAAAAGTTAATTCTACTGCAAAACCGCTTATTCCTTTCTCCTTAATGCTATAATAAATTATCAGTATAAAAATACCAATTGACATACCAAGAGTTGCATTTGGATCTGTAGTTGGCACCACTTTAAAGAAAACATGATGTAGATCAGCACCAAACCAAACTCCGATTTTCTGTGCAATGTATGGCAACCAATCAACTGGCACCAAATCCATAGTATTCATCAATACAATCCAAATAAAAGTAGTAAGCGCTAATGGTGCAACCATAGGATTTTGACCATTAAACGAACCACGAACATTTTCGTTAACATAACTAACTACACTTTCAATAAAATTTTGTGTCCCTGAAGGGGCATCATAGGTCATTTTTTTACCAATTCGATAAAAAAAGCTTAAAAATAAAATACCTAACACAAAAGATACGCCCAATGTATCCAAATGAACAGCCAAAAAACCCATTTCTTTTGCTTGTTCAGAAGTATGTGCAAAACCCCAATAACCATCTGGAAATTGACCATACGTCAAATTTTGTAAATGGTGCTTAATATAGCTACCAGAAGTTATGACTTCATTTGTCGATGACATTACCTATTTATAACCCTGTCTATTAAAAAACCAATCTGCCCCAAAACCAAACCAATAATTAATGCCTCTGGTGCTAACCCTACAATTAATAAGCCAAAAAAAGTCATTAACACTAATAAAATCATACGCATAATGACACTAACTGACATCATTATAACAACAGTACCTGGACTAATATTTAATTTCCCTTTTTGTTTATTTATATACCTATTAATCAAACTAGTATTTAATAGACCAATTATGCCACCATAAATTGCTGCTATAGCCACATTACTCATAGAAAAATAAATACTCACTACTAATAATATACTTAATTGTACCTTTGGCCATTCACTTCTTGTTGCCAAAATATCTATTCGCCTAATCGAATTTACCAATATAAAGTATAAATTATACAGTCTAGCTTATAAAAAAATCGCTTTTTTATGACTTCCAATCAATTAAATTAATCCTTAATTAAATATGATTATATAATCATATTGTGATACATTTGACAAGTATACATATTATCAGAATAATTAACTTATTTTTAGGAGTGATATTATGTCTCATGTTGTTGTTATTGGCGCAAGTACAGGCGGACTACCTTTTGCCTACGATATTAAAAAAACATTAGGAAAAAATCATAAAGTAACGGTTATTTCCAATAATCCAAACTTTAACTTTATCCCTTCAAACCCTTGGTTAGCTGTTGGTTGGCGTAGTGAAGAGAATATTAGTTTTTTACTTGAACCTTATTTAAAACGCAAAAATATTGAGCTTATTATTGGTGAGGCTAATGAAATCAAACCTAATGATAACCAAGTTATGGTTGGTAACCAGGTTATAAACTATGATTATTTAGTGCTAGCTACAGGTCCTAAACTTGCTTTTGACGAGATTGAAGGTTTAGGTCCTGAAGGTCATAGTGTTTCAATTTGCACTACTGCCCACGCTGAATCAGCACGCCAAGAATGGAAAAAGTTTTGTACAAGTGGTGGTGGGCCAATTGTTGTAGGTGCTGTACAGGGTGCCTCATGTTTTGGTCCAGCTTATGAATTCGCTACTATTATGGATACTGATCTTAAAAAACAAGGTATTCGTGATAAATGTCCTATCACTTTTATTACGGCAGAGCCATATATTGGCCATCTAGGATTGGGTGGTGTAGGTGATTCAAAAGGTTTATTAGAATCAGAATTTAGACAACGTCATATCAAGTGGATTACTAACGCTAAAGTTACTAATATTGCAGCTAATAAAGTTACGGTAGATCAAGTTAATGATGAAGGAGAGGTAGTTAAAACAATTGAAACAGCCACTCAGTATACTATGATGTTACCAGCCTTTAAGGGTGTTGATACAGTTGCGAAATTAGCAGATATAGATGCAGGTTTTGTTAATCCACGTGGATTTGTTATAGTAAATGATTATCAACAATCTCCTGTTAAAGATAATATCTTTTCAATCGGTGTGAATATTGCCATTCCCCCTGTTGAAAAAACACCTGTAATGTGCGGCACACCAAAAACAGGCTATATGATTGAATCCATGGTCACTGCTGTTGTACATAATATTGAAGAAATGATTGCTAATAAAACACCTACTCATATCCCAACTTGGAATGCTGTTTGTATTGCTGACATGGGTGACACAGGTGTTACCTTTGTCGCTATGCCCCAAATTCCTCCCAGAAACGTTACCTGGGCCAAAAAAGGTAAAATGATGCATCTTGCTAAAATCGCCTTTGAGAAATTTTTTATTCGTAATATGAAAACTGGCAATTCTGAACCCGCTTACCAAAAGTACATTTTTAAAATATTAGGAATTGAACGTTTAAAAAAAAGTAGATAATCAATTTATAGAATCACTATGAAATTCACAATCACATACTTTCTTAAAGTGTTAAATTACTTTTCTAAAAGTTCTATCGCTGGTGGTTACCCCGCTCGGTTAACTAAATTTTAAAAAGGTGTGTCGGATAAAGTTTATACAAAGATTTGTAATTAATAGCTTGAACATATAGCATTGGATACACAAACACAACTCATAAGATGACTAAAATATGACTTCCAATCAATTAAATTAATCTTTAATTAAATATGATTATATAATCATATTGTGATACATTTGACAAGTATACGTATTATCAGAATAATTAACTTATTTTTAGGAGTGATATTATGTCTCATGTTGTTGTTATTGGCGCAAGTACAGGCGGACTACCTTTTGCCTACGATATTAAAAAAACATTAGGAAAAAATCATAAGGTAACGGTTATTTCCAATAATCCAAACTTTAACTTTATCCCTTCAAACCCTTGGTTAGCTGTTGGTTGGCGTAGTGAAGAGAATATTAGTTTTTTACTTGAACCTTATTTAAAACGCAAAAATATTGAGCTTATTATTGGTGAGGCTAATGAAATCAAACCTAATGATAACCAAGTTATGGTTGGTAACCAGGTTATAAACTATGATTATTTAGTGCTAGCTACAGGTCCTAAACTTGCTTTTGACGAGATTGAAGGTTTAGGTCCTGAAGGTCATAGTGTTTCAATTTGCACTACTGCCCACGCTGAATCAGCACGCCAAGAATGGAAAAAGTTTTGTACAAGTGGTGGT
Organism: Candidatus Vesicomyosocius sp. SY067_SCS001; assembly: GCF_014706615.1. Lineage (NCBI taxonomy): Bacteria > Pseudomonadati > Pseudomonadota > Gammaproteobacteria > Pseudothioglobaceae (SeqCode) > Candidatus Vesicomyidisocius > Candidatus Vesicomyidisocius sp. SY067_SCS001. The sequence goes on from NZ_CP054877.1 coordinate 1,007,503, forward strand.
GGGCCAATTGTTGTAGGTGCTGTACAGGGTGCCTCATGTTTTGGTCCAGCTTATGAATTCGCTACTATTATGGATACTGATCTTAAAAAACAAGGTATTCGTGATAAATGTCCTATCACTTTTATTACGGCAGAGCCATATATTGGCCATCTAGGATTGGGTGGTGTAGGTGATTCAAAAGGTTTATTAGAATCAGAATTTAGACAACGTCATATCAAGTGGATTACTAACGCTAAAGTTACTAATATTGCAGCTAATAAAGTTACGGTAGATCAAGTTAATGATGAAGGAGAGGTAGTTAAAACAATTGAAACAGCCACTCAGTATACTATGATGTTACCAGCCTTTAAGGGTGTTGATACAGTTGCGAAATTAGCAGATATAGATGCAGGTTTTGTTAATCCACGTGGATTTGTTATAGTAAATGATTATCAACAATCTCCTGTTAAAGATAATATCTTTTCAATCGGTGTGAATATTGCCATTCCCCCTGTTGAAAAAACACCTGTAATGTGCGGCACACCAAAAACAGGCTATATGATTGAATCCATGGTCACTGCTGTTGTACATAATATTGAAGAAATGATTGCTAATAAAGCACCTACTCATATCCCAACTTGGAATGCTGTTTGTATTGCTGACATGGGTGACACAGGTGTTACCTTTGTCGCTATGCCCCAAATTCCTCCCAGAAACGTTACCTGGGCCAAAAAAGGTAAAATGATGCATCTTGCTAAAATCGCCTTTGAGAAATTTTTTATTCGTAATATGAAAACTGGCAATTCTGAACCCGCTTACCAAAAGTACATTTTTAAAATATTAGGAATTGAACGTTTAAAAAAAAATAAATTTTTAAAAAAGTAGCTAACCAGCTTATAGAATCACTATGAAATTCACAATCACATACTTTCTTAAAGTGTTAAAATGTTAAAGTGTTAAATTATTTTTTCTAAAAGTTCTATCGCTGGTGGTTACCCGCTCGGTTAACTAAATTTTAAAAAGGTATGTCGGATAAAGTTTATGCAAAGATTTGTAATTAATAGCTTGAACATATAGCATTGGATACACAAAACATAACTTATAATGAAAAATTACCTCAAAAAGAACTATTTTAGAAAACTACTAACGCATCAAAATTCAAATGTTAAATAATCATTTTTGAAACAATATTTAAAATTATACTACTATAACTTCATCCATATAATTCATTATTGTATGTATTAACTACTAAACTAAAAAAGACATAAAATATGCTTGTATATATAACATATACATCTGGTAATTACTGTTGATAATTGAAGATAAATAAAAGTTAGATCTCATTTTTATCGTACATTTCAATCAATCATTCATACACATTAAAATAATGATAGTAATAAATACTCTTGATAAGTTATCATCGTTCAACGCCGCTATTTTACAATAATTATACTTGTAAAGGATTTTACATTATTAGATCTTGAACCGCACTATTAACTTTAACTTCATATTTATCTACACCAAAGTAGTATAATAGTTTTTAACTAAAATCAAATTAAAAGCTAGGCTTTCCCAACCTATTTCATTTGTAACAACAAAAACCTAAGAAAATTCTAATCATTTCAACAACGTACAAATTTTTAACACTTAACTAAAACATTGACTATAGTTTGTGACCCCAATGTAATTTAGATCGAATAATCTCAAAATAATTATAACCCTTTGGGTGTAATAAATTAATAAAACTACTGTGCTGACGCACACAAATATCTTGACCAACTTTAATAACAATTGAGGTTTGCCCATCAAAGCTAACAATCGTACCATCATCTGAATCTTTCACTTGAATCATTACTTCACTATCGCCTGGAATCAATAAAGGTCGATGACTCATAGTATGTGGACAAATTGACACTAAACCAATAGCATTAACACCTGGATGCATAATAGGTCCACCACTTGATAATGCATAAGCGGTTGATCCTGTTGGTGTTGTAATAATTAAACCATCAGCGCGCTGATTATTAACAAGTTTATCATTAATATAAACATCAAACTCAACCATTTTTAAATGTTCTTTTCGATGAATAATCACATCATTTAATGCTAAAAAATTATCTAATGTTTTATTATTTTGTTTTATTTGACAAGACAGCAAACAACGTTCTTCTTTAATATATTTACCATTTAAAACTTCTGAAACAATATCAAACATACCTTTTAACGGTACATCAGCCAAAAAACCCAACCGACCAAGATTAATACCTAAAATTGGAATGTTGTTGTCAACAAAACTACGTGCAGTACTAAGTATCGAACCATCGCCACCCACAACAATAATCAAGTCTGCTTGTTGAATAATACTTTTATTCCCAGATACTACATCTACGCTATGGATTAATAAAAATTCACTTAACCTAATAGCCGTGTCCTCACTCACAGAATCATTGGGTTTAGTAATAATACCAATTGTGTTAAACATATTTGTTGATCATTAAGATTAAATTCTTTAAAATAGCCATTATAATAAATAATATATTAAGTTAATTTATAGATAATTTCATTTATTACATATAAATCAATACTTTTAACATAAATCAATATTTTTAACAAATATACATGAATTGAACAACAAAATGACAAAAAAGAAATCAGAAAAAAAGAATCAGAAAAAACCTTCAGTAGAAAAAAAAGATATTGAAGCCACTACTAAAGTTGACTTGCAACCACCTCAAGATAATGATTTACAAGAACAACTAGCCCAAGCTCAGCAATCTGCTAAGGATAATTGGGATCAACTTTTAAGGTCTCGAGCAGAAATGGAAAACCTTAAACGCCGGAATACTAAAGATATCGAAAATGCACACAAATTTGCATTAGATAGTTTCGTCAGAGCATTACTTGAAGTAAAAGACTCACTAAGCATGAGTATTAAAACTGCACAAGAAGAAAAAGCAACTGTTAACCATATTGTGGAAGGATTAGAAATGACTGATAAAGTTTTTTTATCAACTCTAAAAAAATTTGGTGTAGAAATGATTAATCCTGAAGGCGAAACCTTTAATCCACAATTGCACGAAGCTGTTACCATGATACCCATGACAGACAAAGACCCTAATTCTGTTTTAGAAGTCGTACAATTTGGATTTACTTTAAATGAACGCTTAGTTCGCCCAGCAATGGTAGTTGTTGTTCAATAAACAATAACCTCCTAACTTTACAAAAATTAGGAGGTACTTAAATGGATACTAACTATTCAAAAAATTTATAGCATATATGTATGATCATTTATTTTTAATAATGATTGAAACAAAAAGACAGAACAATAAACATATCTTGTTATTTTTATTATGAGTCAAATGGTAAAAATCTTATTCAATAAAATTTCAACGTAATTTCTATTAAATTGGAAGTAATAAAAAGTTATAATTAACAAAAACTAGTCTTTTAAGTTAAAAGTGAATAATAACATAAATCAAAATACAACATAAACTAACACTGGTTTCTTTAAATCAACAAAAAATAGTAGAATAGATAAAAGACTATTAAAAATCTGAAAAAAAATTACTATTTCTATATTTTTATAACTTGATTAACCATAACTATAGAAATAAAAGTTACAATTTTATACTTATTTTTTAACACCAAATCCAAAAAACAAGTCTATCGTCAATTAATTTAACGCTTTCTAGTATGGTACCTTATGATACCTATCTATAAATAATCTATTATTAAAAATAACCAAATCACATCTGAAAATGGAGTAAAAAACTCAAACTTAACTATCGACCTGGAATTGTTTTATTTAAAAAAGATTATAAAACTTCCATTTTCAATAAATATTGATATTCGTAAATAATATTTACTTGTTATAATTAAGCGTTAATAATTAATAATTATAATAGATTTTTTATAAAAGAAACATGAAACGTTTACTACTATCCTTAATTTTAATATTATCCACATTTTTATTAGCACAAGTAGAAAATGATTTATTGCCAGTAAACAAAGCATTCATCTTTAAAGCTGAAGTAGTTAATAACAAAATATTACTTAATTGGAAAATTAAGAAAAATTATTTTCTTTATAAAGAAAAAATTAAGATTTCTGCTAATTTTTCAGCACAACTAGGCAAAGCTAAGTTTCCAAAAACAAAGATTAGAAATGATGAATTTTTTGGAAAAATTGGGATTTATCGTGATAATACCATAGTGGTTGTGCCTATCCTTAAAGGTAGGGCTAAATCTATTTTATTAACCGTTAACTATCAAGGTTGTTCTGATTTGGGTGTGTGTTACCCTCCTATTACTAAATCAGTTGTACTTGACATTAGTTCAATACATTCGACTTCCTTAGATAATAATTCATTTAATCTCTTATCACAAGTAACTAACAAAATACAATCACTTGTTAAAAGCAGCATACCAACTTCTGATAAGCCTTTGTCTGTAAATAATGCATTTAAGTTTTCAGTGATAGCAATTAATGACAATACACTACTAGCTAAATGGGATATTCATCAAGAATATTATTTATATCATAATAAATTTTTATTTGACATTAAAGGAGCAAAATTTGGCAATATTGTAATCTCAAAAGGTAAAATTAAAAACGACAAGTTTCTTGGTAAAACTGAGGTCCACAAAGATGTATTAGAAATTGAAATTCCACTCACTGATATTAATACTAAATTAATTACTCTTATCATTAAATATCAAGGATGCTGGGAAGGTGGTGTTTGTTTTTCTCCACAAGAAAAAACCGTCAATATTATGTTGCCTTCTCAAACAAACAATCCTAAAATTAATTCTTTATCTGAAAAAAAATCAATATACACACCTAATATTATTCAGATTGAATTGAACAAAACTGATCAAATTACTGCATTATTTCAACAAGAAAACATATTGTTAATATTAACAAGTTTCTTTAGTTTTGGCTTATTGTTATCATTAACTCCTTGCGTATTTCCAATGATTCCAATCCTATCAGGCATTATTGTTGGTCAAAAAGAAAAAGTCAGTACTAAAAAAGCGTTAATTATGTCCATTGTATTTGTATTATCCATGAGCATCGCCTACTCAATCGTGGGTGTATTTGCAGGTTATTTTGGTGAAAATTTACAAGTATTATTCCAAGCTCCTTGGGTTCTGTCTATTTTTAGTGTGATCTTTGTTACTTTAGCATTTTCTATGTTCGGCTATTATGAAATTCAATTACCTACCAGTTTACAAGAAAAAATTACAAAAATTAATAATAACCAAGAAGGAGGGCATCTAATTAGTGTAGCTATTATGGGTTTTTTATCAGCACTTATTATTGGGCCTTGTGTTACACCACCGCTAGCAGGTGCATTAATTTATATTGGACAAACTGGTGATGCATTATTAGGTGGGATATCACTGTTTATAATGAGTTTAGGCATGGGTTCACTACTCATTGTAGTTGGTACAGGCGTAAGCAAGTTACCTAAAGCAGATGGTTGGATGGAAAATGTTAAGTACGTCTTTGGTATTTTAATGTTAGCTGCAGCAATTTATCTACTCGATAGAATTATCTCACCCCTTACTTCACTTATCTTATGGGCAATGCTTATTACAATATCACCAATTGCAATGGGTACATTAAACACACAAACAAATACCTCAAAACCTTGGCAACGTATTTTTAAAGCTTTAGGATTAATTATACTAGGCTATGGTATTTTACTTTGGATATTAGTAGCACGTGGAGGTGGTGATATGTTACAACCACTATCTAGCTGGGGAGCATCAAATGTAGGAGCTGAATCAGACCATTTAAAATTTAAGCAAATTAAATCTATAAGCGACTTAGAACAAGTTTTAGCACAAGCTAAAAACAATAACCAAATTGTTATGTTAGATTTTTATGCTAATTGGTGTATCTCTTGTAAAGAACTTGAACTCTTTATATTTTCCAATGCCAATATAGTCAATAAGATGTCTAACGTTATTGCACTCCAAGCTGATGTGACTGAAAATAATATCAATGATAAAGCCTTAATGAAACGATTCAACATTGTTGGACCCCCTGCTATTTTATTTTTCAAAAATGGTATTGAAAATCGTTCACAAAGAATTATTGGAGAAATCAACGCACAAAACTTTCTTAGTCATCTTAAAAAAATTAAATAAAACAAGCGAAAACGCTGTCAGAACTTACAATATTACATAATATTGATGGTAAAATTATCTTTATTTTTATCTTGCTTATCTGAATAAATGGATGTTCTTTTATTAAACGGACCTAACCTTAATCTGCTTGGCTCTCGTGAACCTGACTATTACGGCACACAAACATTGGATGACATTACCAGTAATCTTACAAAAATAGCAAATAATGTTGGTCTCACATTTGAACACCATCAAAATAATTCAGAAGCAAGGCTGATTAAATATATTCACAATGCTGCCGATAACGGAGTTCAATATATAATTATCAATCCTGCAGCTTTTACACACACATCAATTGCTTTACGTGATGCTATACTTGCTGTAGGTATTGAATTTAGTGAAGTTCACTTATCTAATATATATAAGCGTGAAAATTTTCGCAAACAATCTTATTTTTCAGATATCGCACAAGGAATTATTTCAGGCTTTGGCCCAAAAGGCTATGAATTCGCACTACAAGCTGCAATTCAACATATTCAACAATTAGAGAGGTTGTAAATGGACATTCGTAAAGTAAAAAAATTAATGGAATTACTAGAACAATCTAGCATGAGTGAAATTGAAATTGTTGAGGGCGAAGAATCTCTGCGTATCTCACGCTATAGAAATTCTACAATAGCACCTCCAGTAGCAATTACAACTCCAGTAGTTACTCCAATAGAAACTACTGGAGTAACTCCGTCTGAAAATAATATATCCACAACAATAGATGGCCATCCAATTACCTCACCTATGGTTGGTACTTTCTATAGCGCAGCATCACCTAATTCTGATGCTTTTGTTAAAATTGGTCAACATGTCAACCAAGGTGATACAATCTGTATTGTTGAAGCAATGAAAATTATGAACCAAATCGAAGCAGATCAATCTGGAACAGTAACTGAAATATTATGCACAGATGGTGATGCAGTTGAATTCAGTCAAACACTAGTAATCATTCAATGACATCAATGAACAAAATTAATAAGGTTCTAATCGCTAATCGGGGTGAAATTGCGCTTAGAATTTTAAGAACTTGTAAAGAGCTAGGCATTAAGACTGTCGCTGTTTATTCAACAGCAGATAAAGATCTTAAGCATGTTCGCTTATCTGACGAGGCTGTATGTATTGGTCCGCATCCATCAAAAGACAGCTATTTAAACATCCCAGCACTGATTGCTGCAGCAGAAGTTACTCATGCTGATGCAATTCATCCTGGTTATGGCTTCTTATCTGAAAACGCAGATTTTGCACAACGTGTTGAAGAAAGTGGGTTTATTTTTATCGGACCGCGTGCTGATAATATCCGCACAATGGGCGATAAAGTTGCTGCCATTAATGCCATGCAAAGATCTGGAATGCCTTGTATTCCTGGATCAAATGGAAGTTTGACTGAAGACGACACTCAAAACACCAAACTTGCACGTGATATTGGCTTTCCAATTATAATCAAAGCCTCTAACGGAGGCGGAGGACGTGGTATGCGTGTGGTTGAAAAAGAAGCTGACCTAATTGAATCAATTGAAGTAACCAAAACAGAAGCGCTTAACTTTTTTGGCAACTGCAAAGTATACATAGAGAAATTTTTAACTAAACCTAGACATATTGAAATTCAAATATTAGCTGACGAATACGGTAACGCCATTCATTTAGGTGAACGTGACTGCTCAATGCAAAGACGCCACCAAAAAGTCGTAGAAGAAGCACCAGCACCTGACATCACACCAAGATTACGAGATAGAATTACTAGTGCTTGTACAGATGCTTGTAAAGCCATTAGTTATCGTGGTGCTGGTACATTTGAGTTTTTATTTGAAAATAATGAATTCTATTTTATTGAAATGAATACCCGAATCCAGGTAGAGCATCCTGTTACCGAAATGATTACTGGTATTGACATTGTGCGTGAACAAATACGCATTGCTGACGGGCAAATACTATCATTCAAACAAAATGAAGTGCACATTAAAGGTCATGCTATTGAATGTCGTATTAACGCCGAAGACCCTAATAATTTCATGCCCTCACCAGGAAAGATCACCCAATACCATATAGCTGGGGGATTGGGTGTACGTGTTGACTCTCATGTATATAACGGTTATGTTGTGCCTCCATATTACGACTCTATGATTGGTAAACTAATTACTTTTTCTGATACTAGACTAAGTGCTATTATTAAAATGCAAAATGCACTTGATGAAATGGTAATTGATGGTATTAAAACCAATATTGCCTTACAAAAAAGAATCATAAATGATAAAATCTTTCAAAAGGGTAGTATAAACATCCACTATCTTGAGAAAATGCTGGAAAATTCTTTAATATGATCAAAGTAGGCATTATTGGTTCTACTGGATACACAGGACTAGAGCTTATACGTCTTCTACACAACCACCCAAATGCAAAGATTATCGCACTATGTTCAAGAATAAATGCTAGTAAATCCGTTATTAAAGAATTTCCTAGTCTAATAAGCTACATTGATCTTGACTTTATCAATCCAAATGAAAAAAAATTATTTGAATGTGACATTATTTTCTTTGCCACCCCACATGGAGTAGCCATGAATAGCGTTAGTAAATTCTTAAACAAAGACATTAAAATAATTGACTTAGGTGCTGATTTTCGCATTAAAAATAGCACTGAATGGAGTAAATGGTATGGCATAACACATACACAAGATGATTTATTAAAAGATGCTGTTTATGGCTTACCTGAAGTTTATAACTCACAAATCAAAAACGCCACCTTAATTGCCAATCCTGGGTGCTATCCAACCGCAATTATTCTAGCGCTCAAGCCTTTGCTTGAAACAAATGTAATTGACACAAAAAGTATTATTGCTGATTGCAAATCAGGTGTTAGCGGCGCAGGAAGAAGTGCTAATATTTCCACACTTTTTTGCGAAATAAACGAATCTTTAAAACCTTATAATGTTAATCAACATCGTCATAAACCTGAAACGCAACAAGTGTTAACCGACATCGCTGGCAAAGAAGTAAATTTTTTCTTTACCCCACATTTAGTACCTATGACTAGAGGTATGCTTGCTAGCATTTACGTTGATTTAACAAAGGATGTCAACATACAAAAATTATTTGAAAAACACTACCAAAACAACAGATTTATTCATATATTACCAACTAATGTTTATCCACAAACAAAATCAGTTAAGGGTACAAATAATTGCCATATTGGTATTCAAAAATCGAATAATAAACTTATCATTATGTCAGTTATTGATAATATCATTAAGGGTGCCTCAGGACAAGCTATACAAAACATGAATCTTATGTTTGGACTTGATGAAGGATTAGGATTGGAACAGATTGGCTTACTACCATAAGGAAATAACATGGAAATAAAACAAGTTTTAGAAAAAGCAGATATCATTTTTAGTGATAATGCAGCTACAAAAGTATCAACACTAATTAAAGAAGAACAAAATAATAACCTGTATTTACGTGTTTACATCACAGGTGGAGGCTGTTCTGGATTTTCCTATGGTTTTACTTTTGATGAAAAACGTAAAGAAGGTGACTCAGGTGTTACAAATAATGGCGTGCAATTAGTGGTTGATCCTATGAGCTATCAATACTTAATTGGCGCAACTGTTGATTACTTGGAAGACTTACAAGGCGCACGTTTTATTATTCACAACCCAAATGCTAGAACTACTTGTGGTTGTGGCTCATCTTTCTCTGTATAAATTATGATTAAATATATCCCCGGCTTAGCAGGAGTTCCTGCAACAGAATCCTCCATCTCTTCCATTGATGGGAAAAATGGTATTTTAACTTATCGTGGCTACTCAATTGAGGATTTAGTCAAACACGCTTCTTTTGAAGAAGTTTCTATGCTACTCCGAGATGGAGAATTACCAGACAAAAACAGATTAGACAACTTTAAAGATGTTTTACATAAACGCTATGAAGTAAAACGTAATATCCACTCTATGATGTGGTCTTTACCATCCACTGGACATCCAATGAATGTTTTACAAACCGCCATTGCCGCTATGGCAACATTCTATCCTGATGCAGATGCACAAAATCCCGATTCTATTTGCACACAAAGTGCGCTAACTAAAATTATTTCTAACATGAGTACTCTGGTGGCAATGTGGACACGTATTAGTGCTGGTTATAATCCTATTCCACCTAGTAAAGGAATGTCATATGCAAAAAACTTTTTATATATGTCGTCTGGAGAAGAACCTGATAATAATATTGTTAAGCTTTTTGATGCTTGCTTAATTTTACATGCAGAACATACGATTAACGCCTCAACTTTTTCCGCCATGGTAACCGCCTCTACACTTGCCAATCCATTTGCCTCAATTTCAGCTGCAGTTGGAACTTTAGCAGGTTCTTTACATGGTGGTGCAAATGAAGATGTGCTTAAAATGTTAGACGAGATTGGCGATGCCAAAAATGCACGTATTTATATTGAGAATCGCCTAAAAAATAAACAAATCATTTGGGGTATGGGACATAGAGAATACAGCGTTAAAGACCCTCGCGCAAATATTTTACAAAACATGATTGAATCCTATATCAAAAAATCTAATATGCATTTTTCTAAACGCTTTGAGACCGCACTAGAGGTAGAAATAGTTTGTGAAGAGTTGCTATCAAATAAAGGTATTTATCCAAATGTAGATTTTTACTCAGGAATTGTATATGCCGAAATTTTCAAAATTCCACAAACACACTTCACACCTATATTTGCTATGGCTCGCTCGAGTGGATGGACAGCTCATTGGCACGAACAAGTTAGACACAACCGTATTTTTAGACCCACACAAATCTATACAGGGGCTGATTTTAGAAATTATCCTAAAAAATAATCATGGAAAATACTACACATTTTGGATTTAGGCAGGTGGCTACAAATGACAAACAAAGTTTAGTAAAAGATGTCTTTAACTCTGTTGCAGGCAAGTATGATTTAATGAATGATATATTATCTTTTGGTACACACAGACTTTGGAAGCATTATGCAATCTCTTCAGGTAATATTAAAATGGGTGACAAAGTACTTGATATTGCTGGTGGTACAGGTGATTTAACCATGGAATTTAAACGACAAGTTGGCAATAATGGACAAGTTATACTCAGCGATATTAACACTACCATGCTGCACGAGGGTCGAAAAAAATTAACTAATAAAGGTATCTTTGGTGTTGAGTTTATACAACTAAACGCGCAATACCTACCTTTTAAAAATAACACGTTTGATTGTGTCAGCATTGCCTTTGGCCTTAGAAACGTAACTAATAAAGACCAGGCGCTTGAAGAAATGTATCGTATTTTAAAACCTAACGGTTGTTTGTTAATTTTAGAATTTTCTACAACAAATTCTGTATTAATAAAAAAAATATACGACTTTTATTCATTCAAAATTATACCAAAACTTGGTAATATTATTGCTAACGATAAAACCTCATACCAGTACTTATCTGAATCAATCCGCAAACATCCAAACCAAAAAACTCTTAAGAACATGGTACTAAATGCTGGATTTGACTTTTGCGAATATCACAATCTATCAAGTGGTATTGTTGCCTTGCATAAAGGCATCAAAGCATAAAAGACAATGCAACTTTTTTGGCATAAAAAAACTGCCATAATTAAAAGAACATTAAATCGCTTAATTACTAACAATGAAGTTAATATTCATATCCTCAACAAAAAAATAATTGATTTTTCTTTACAAAATTTACCGTTGAACTTACATTTTATATACACCAACAATCAAATATTTATCTTATCTGCTACTAACAAGCCCATAAATGTCAATATTAAACTAAAATCTATAATGTTAATATCATTACTTAAATGTGAATGTTTAACACAATTAAGTAAACAAGTTAAAATTAACATTCATAGTGATGTTAAAACTACTAAACTATTGATTAATCTATTAAAAGATGTTAATATTAACTTTAGAGAAATGATCTCAAAACACACAAGATACATAGTTTCTCATAAACTAGCAAAACTAACGATAAAAACCCAAAAAGTTAATATACAACAAATAAATTCGCTTGAAATAATTAAGAATAAACTATCTACTCTGTCGATCAATAAAATCAAAACAAAACGACACAAACGTAAAACAGTTGGCCCTATACTATGTATAGCTTTCTAAGATTTATTAAGATTTCTCGTGTTTTAATGCGCTATCGTCTTGATTCTTTAGTTCTATCAACACCACTACTAAAAAGTTTTAAGCCCTTAATATATCTAATTCCTTGGCATTACTTTCCCGTTAAAAAATACACACGAGGTCAAAGAATTCGATTAGCGTTAGAAGAATTAGGACCTATATTTATCAAATTTGGACAAACTCTTTCCACTAGACGTGACTTGATACCAAAAGATATTGGAGATGAATTAGCAAAACTACAAAATAACTGTCCTTCGTTTGACCCAATAAAAGCTAAAAAAATTATTGAACAATCACTCGGCGCATCCACTGAAAATTTATTTAAACGTTTTGATATTAAACCTCTAGCCTCAGCATCAATTGCACAAATACATACTGCGCTAACAAATGATGATAATGAAGTGGTAATTAAAGTTGTCAGACCAGGTATCAACAAGGTCATCCAACATGATATTAAATTAATGTACACCTTAGCAATGTTATTTAACAAACATCAACTTAGTAAAAAACTACGTCCTATAGAAGTAGTAGCAGAGTTTGAAAACATTATTCTAAATGAATTAGATATGCGTATTGAGGCCAATAACTGTTTAACAATTGGCAAGAATTTTAAAAACTCCAGCCTACTTTACATTCCAAAAATTTACCCGAACTTATGTAATAAGAATATTCTAACAATCGAACGAATTCATGGTATTCCAGTTAATGACATTGAACAACTAAAAGCCAATAATATTGACATGAAACAACTAGCAGAAGAAGGTGTGATTATTTTCTTTACTCAAGTTTTTAAACACAATTTTTTCCATGCTGATATGCATCCTGGTAATATTTTTGTTAATACTAATGGGCAATATATGGGAGTTGATTTTGGTATCATGGGTACGCTAACTAAGGCCGATAAAGATTTCTTGGCAGATATTTTCATAGCGTTTTTCAACCAAGATTATAAAAAAGTAGCACAAATATATATTGATTCTGGCTGGATAAGTTCAACAACAAACATACTTTCCTTTGAAACTGCAGTTCAAAGAATTTGTGAACCAATGTTTGAAAAACCCTTAGGTGAAATATCTTTTGGTCAAGTATTGCTTGAACTTATTCAAGAAGCCAAAAATTTTGACATCACTATTCAGCCACAACTGTTATTATTAGATAAAACTTTACTAAACATTGAAGGACTTGGTAGACAACTATATCCCAAACTCAACTTATGGACAACCGCAAAACCATTTTTAGAAGATTTAGTTAAAGAAAAATATAGTATAAAACACACCTTTGAAAGAATAAAAGATCAAACTCCTCAACTACTAAAAGACATCCCAGAACTACCATCCATGACTATTAATGCAATTAAACAATTAAACCATATAAAAGATATAAAACATCTTTATGTACAACAAACCAATATTATTGTTAACCAACTTAAAGACAACGAAAACAAACAAACTTCAGCTATTTTAGCTGGCTCTATGACCATCCTTAGCGGTATTTTAGCAGTTAATACATTTTGGCTTCCAAGTTTATTTAGTAGTATCATTGCTTTAATATTTTGGTTCCAAAGTATATAAGAAATTCCTACAACTCAACATAAAAATTTGTTATTTTACTTTTAGTAAGATTTTCAGGTAAAATATTTTCTTGATATAAATATATTTGATCACAAAATATATCTTTTTATATGACTTCGCCAATTACGGTGTTTTTTTATTTTTTGGAGTATCAATATGAATCTAACAATTAACGCTTTAACAAGAAATTACCAAGGTAAAAGTGCGAGCCGTCGTCTACGTAGAAATAATAAAATTCCTGCTATTGTTTATGGTACTGGCAAACCACCAAGCAAGATAACCTTAGATATTTTTGAAATTACTCACCTATTAGAAAATGAGGAATCTTATACTTCAGTACTTAACCTAATAGTTAACAAAAAAAAAGAAGCAGTAATTATTAAAAATTTACAACGCCACCCCGCTAAAAATAGCATCACTCATATTGACTTCTTACGTATTAATTTAAAACAATCTATTATCGCCAGTATCCCTATACAATTTAACGGCGAGGAAAATAATAAGGCAATGCGTCTAGGTGCAGTTCTTAATCAATTTATGACTTCCATTGAAATTTCTTGCTTACCAACAAACTTACCTCACAGCGTCAATGTAGATATCAGTCATCTTGCAATAGGTGAACATATTAACTTGACAGATATTAATATACCAAAAGGTGTAGTTATTACCGCATTAACACACGGTGATATTGAAACTAACAACCAAAGTATTGCTATAATTCAAGAGCCTAGAAAGATGGCTGAAATTGAAGAAAATATCATTGTTAAAGCTGAAGATAGTAAAAATAAAATTACTAAAGATAGTGAAACCAACAAAGATAAATCAAATTCATAATTTATCAAAACATGACGATAAAACTAATTGTTGGCCTTGGTAACCCAGGCAAAAACTATAAATATCATCGTCATAATGTTGGATTTTGGTTTTGTGACGCTTTAGCTAAACTATACGCTGGAAATTTTAAAAAAAGAGCTAAATTCTTTGGTGAAGTCACCCAGATTAATATATTTAATCACAAAATTCAATTACTCAAACCTACTACATTTATGAATTGTTCTGGTCAATCAATTCAAAGTATTGCTAATTTTTATCAAATTAATGCTAATGAAATATTAATCGTACACGATGAACTAAACATCAAACCTGGTATTGCCAAAATTAAATCAGGTGGTGGTCATGGTGGGCATAACGGCTTAAGAAACACTATTAAAATATTAGAAACTAAAGAATTTCACAGGCTAAGAATTGGCATAGGTCATCCAGGTAATAAATTACAAATAGTTGATTTTGTGCTAAACACACCAAATAAGGACGAATTAGAAAAAATACAAAATGCTTTGAATGATTCGTTACAAGTGATTGAAGATGTAATTAAAAATAACTTGGATAAAGTCATAAAAATTTTACAAAAAAAAGAAATAATCTAGAGGAGTCATAAAATGGGATTTAAATGTGGCATAATTGGTCTACCAAATATTGGAAAGTCAACCTTATTCAACGCATTAACTCAATCTAATATTGAATCTATCAACTATCCTTTTTGTACAATTGAACCAAATATTCGTATTGTGCCTATTAATGATACACGCTTAGATAAATTAGCAAAAATTATTAACCCTAAAAAAATTATACCTGCTACAATAGAATTTGTTGATATTGCTGGATTAGTTAAAGGTGCTTCAAAAGGTGAGGGACTGGGCAATCAATTTTTAACCAATATACGTGAAACAGATGCCATTATCCACGTTGTTCGTGCTTTTGATAATGATGATATTATTCACGTATCAGGAAAAGTTTCACCGCTTGATGATATTGAAATTATCAACACCGAACTTATTTTAGCTGATTTGAATGTAGTTGAAAAACTATATAAAAAATCCATCAAAAACACCAAATCTGGTCAAAAAGATGATATCCCTCTTAAAAATATATTGACAAAAATCTTATCTGTGCTTAACAATGGCAATAGTATACGTACGCTCTCATTTGATAAAGAAGAATTAAAATTACTAAAAGGCTTTCAATTACTTACCATTAAACCAAATTTATACGTTGCTAATGTAAGCGAAGTAGGTTTTACTGATAATCCTTATTTAAAGATAATAGAAAAATTATCTAACAAAGAAAATACACAAGTTGTCACAATTTGTGCTAAAACAGAAGATGAAATTTCAGAATTAGACAAAAATGAAAAACAAGAATTTCTATCTGAAATGGGACAAAGTAAATCAGGACTAGATAAATTAATTAAAGCAGGATATAAATTATTAGGATTACAAACATATTTTACTGCTGGTGCTCAAGAAGTACGAGCTTGGACAATTAACATTGGTGATAAAGCTCCACAAGCTGCTAGCAAAATTCATAGTGATCTTGAAAAAGGCTTTATTCGCGCACAAACCATCGCATTTTCTGATTTTATTGAATTTAACGGTGAAAAAGGTGCAAAAGAAGCTGGAAATTTACGTTCAGAAGGAAAAGAATATATCGTTCAAGATGGTGATATTATACACTTTCTGTATAATATATAAACTTATTTAATATTAAACTAATGAAATCTAAAAAACAAACAAAACTATTGTTAATTCTAGATGGCTGGGGTTATTCTAAAACAACCAAAAATAATGCTATTGCACTAGCAAATACATCGGTTTGGGATAAATTAAATCAAACCTTCCCACATTCTTTAATTCATACCAGTGGCAAAGATGTTGGCCTACCTGGAAAACAAATGGGAAATTCAGAAGTTGGGCATCTTAACCTAGGTGCAGGACGTATTGTAAAACAAGATTTTACTCGAATTTATAACGAACTTCAAAATGGAGATTTCTTTAGAAATCCAATTCTAAGAAACTCGTTAGAATACGCAAATGATAACAATAAAGCTATTCACATTATGGGACTCTTATCTGATGGTGGCGTACACTCACACGAAGAACAAATCCACGCCATGTTAGAAATGACACATAGACAAGGTTGTAAAAACGTTTATTTACATATATTTACAGACGGTAGAGATTGTGCACAAAAAAGTGCAAAAAAATACATTAAAAAACTTGAAAATAAAATAAAAGAGCTTAATACGGGAGAAATTGTTAGTCTTATTGGTCGATACTTTTCAATGGACCGAGACAATCGTTGGTCACGTATACGTTGCGCTTATGAGCTTATAGCAAAAGGTAAAGCAAAGTTTTTAGCTAAGTCTGCTTTAAACGCTATAGAATTAGCATACGCACGTGGTGAAACTGATGAGTTTATCCAATCAACCTCAATTAAAGCACCAACCTCAATAAAAAAAGGTGATGTGTTAATTCTTATGAATTACCGTGCAGATCGTGCTAGACAAATTACATGTGCTTTTACTGATGAAGCTTTTCAAGGGTTTTCACGTGGAACATTCGTCCCGACACAATTTGTTTGTCTAACTGAGTACAAAAAAGACTTTAACCTACCAATAGCTTATCCGTCTTCTAAACTAAATAATGTTCTAGGAAAATATTTATCAAATTTAGGTATGACCCAACTTAGAATTGCCGAAACTGAAAAATATGCACATGTAACCTTTTTTCTCAACGGTGGCATAGAACAAGCTTTTAACGGTGAAGAACGTGTGTTAATTCCTTCACCTGATGTAGCTACTTATGACTTACAACCTGAAATGAGTGCATTTGAGCTCACTGATGCATTGGTTGAAAATATTGAAAGCCAAAAATATGATCTAATTATTTGCAATTTTGCTAACACTGATATGGTAGGGCATTCTGGCAAACTAGACGCCACTATTAAAGCTGTTGAAGCCGTTGATACTTGCTTAGGTATTATTTACAAAGCTATGTTTGCTATTGGTGGTGAAATGCTAATCACTGCTGATCATGGCAATGCAGAACAAATGATTAACCCACAAACAAATGAAATACATACAGCACACACCAATAATCCAGTACCTTTAATTTTTGTTAGCAATCGAAAAGCAGATATTGTGAAACCAGGGAAAGGTGCATTGTCAGACATTGCACCAACATTATTGGCAATGATGGATATTGAAAAACCAGATGAAATGACTGGAAATAGTTTATTAACATTTAAGTAAAATAACAAGATTAATCTCTCAAGGAGACTCATGAAACAAGCTAATTTTATTGCCCCTTCAATTCTTTCAGCAGACTTTTCCAGGCTAGGTGAAGAAGTTGATAATGTACTTAAAGATGGTGCTGATATCATCCACTTTGACGTAATGGACAATCACTATGTACCAAATTTAACCATCGGTCCTTTGGTATGTGAAGCACTTAAAAATCATGGCGTTAATGCACCAATTGATATCCACTTAATGGTTAAACCAGTTGATAACATTATCCCTAATTTCATAAAAGCTGGTGCGTCATATATTACTTTTCACCCAGAAGCATCAGAACATATTGATAGAACATTAGGTATGATCCAGGAAGGAGGTTGTAAAGCTGGCCTAGTATTCAATCCTGCAACACCAATACACGTACTAGAAAACGTCATGAGTAAACTAGACATAATTTTATTGATGTCTGTCAATCCTGGCTTTGGTGGACAATCCTTTATTCCTCATACATTAGAAAAATGTCGTAAAGTCAGAAAACTAATTGATGCAAGTGGTAGAAACATTCGTTTAGAGGTTGATGGCGGTATAAAAATTAATAACATTCATGAAGTATCCAAAGCTGGTGCAGACACATTTGTTGCTGGCTCTGCAATCTTTAAAACCGATAATTACAAAGTAACCATAGATGCAATGCGCATGAAACTTGTTGAAGTTTAATTAACTTGAAGAGTTAACCTAACCTTGGTATAATACATTTTTAGATTAAATCTATTTATACCTACAAATACCAATAGATTTAAAAGTTTAGTTTATGGTTATATGACTCTAAGCTCAAAAGTAAAGACACCAAATTTATTTTAATGTACCACATAACTGACATTCAGGAGTCTTGTAAAAAAATTGACTAGTAGAAGTTTTAAAAGAAGGTGTCAATAAGCGCTTTACTAACTCTAACCTCTCTTGGAGAAAATATAATGGCAAAAACCTCAATGAAAAAAATGCTAGAAACTGGTGTACACTTTGGACACCGTGCTCGTTTCTGGCACCCCAAAATGAAGCGCTTTATTTATGGTACTCGTAATGGTATACATATTATCAACCTAGAAAAAACACTTCCTATGTTTAATGATGTGCTTAACTTTATAAGCAAAACTGTAAAAGCTGGTAGATCTATCTTGTTTGTAGGTACAAAAAGAGCAGCAAGCAACATTATCAAACAAGAAGCTATACGTTGTGGCATGCCATACGTCAATCACCGTTGGTTAGGCGGTATGATGACTAACTATAAAACCATAAAAGCCTCTATTAAACGCCTAAAAGATCTAGAATTTTTAGCAGAAGAAAACTTTAATCAATTTGGCAAAAAAGAAGCACTCATAATGAGGCGTGAAATGAAAAAATTAGAACGTAGCCTGGGAGGTATTAAAGATTTAGGAAGTATTCCAGATGTTGTCTTTGTAATTGATACTGGAATTGAAAAAAATGCAGTAGCAGAGGCTAAGAAACTACACTTACCAATTATTGGTATTGTAGATACCAACCATAACCCTGAAGGTATTGATTATGTTATCCCTGGTAATGATGACTCCATCAGAGCAATTGGTTTCTATGCAAGAGAAATTGCAAACACTATTTTAGAAACCAAGGCTACTTACAGCTTGCCTATGGATAAAAAAGTTTCAATTAAAAAATCAGAAACTCAAAAACCAAACATTAAAAAAGTATCTGTTGAACAAATACTAGTAAAAAAAGCTACTAACACACCTATGAAAAATACAAATCTAAGAAGATAAATTTAACAACTCTTAAATAAAATAAAAGACTAATTTAATTGTTTCTACTAAAACAAAGAAAAATACAACTATTAACAGTTCAAACAAATACTAAGACTAAACAACAAATTATACCAATATATTGTTATATCTTAAAAGATACAGCAAAAACAGGAGATTAATTATGAAAATTACAGCCTCTTTAGTTAAAAAATTAAGACAAAGAATAGGAGCAGGCATGATGGATTGTAAAAAAGCCTTAAACGCAACCAATGGTAATATAGAAAAAGCTATTGATTTAATGCGCACTTCAAGTACTACCAAAGCCGCTAAAAAATCAGATCGTATTACAATTGAAGGCTTAGTCAAGATTAACATTAGCGCTAATAAAAAGACAGTTACTATTTTAGAAGTTAATTCTGAAACTGATTTTGTTACCAAAAGTGATGCTTTTATTGGCTTTGTTAATATGTTAGGAATGTTAGCACTGAAAACAACACCTGCTAATATTGAAGAATTTTTATCTCAACCACTAAACAACGGAGACTCAATAAAAAAAGCACGTGAAGAAATTATTGCAAAAGTAGGTGAAAATATTACAATCAGACGTGTACAAACAATCAAAACGGATAATAGTATTATTGGTACATATAAACATAGGGATCGTATTGCTGTAGTTACAATTTTAAAAAATGGAGATGAAACACTTGCAAAAGACATTGCAATGCATATTGCTGCTACCAAACCAAAATGTATTACTGAAGCAGAATTATCATCAGATCTCTTAGAAAGAGAGAAAACAATTTTTATTGAACAAAGCAAAAAATCTGGAAAACCAAATAACATTATTGAAAAAATGATTATTGGTCGTATGAAAAAATTTGTTAACGAGGTAACACTTTATGGTCAACCTTTTATAAAAGACCATGACATAACAATAGGAAAACTTATGCAATTAAACAATACACAAGTGGAGTTTTTTGTACGATTTGAAGTTGGTGAAGGCATTGAAAAAAAAGAAAAAAACTTTGTTGATGAGGTTGTAGCACTAGTTTAAAATCAGTACTTATTAACCTTATTTACCAAAATATTAATTTCTGTTTTTTTCAAAAAAATAGTACTTACCTGATCAAAATATTTACGATTACGATTAATTTATTTTAAACAAATAAAGATGAATAAATATTCTTTATCTTAACTTTAACAAAATCATTTTTTCAATAATGTTATTTATTAGTAAATAACAAATCATAAAATATCTTTAATAGACATTAATATAATCATATTAGTAACACTAATATTACTAATTTATTAGTTATCCATAAATATAATCCATTAACTTAGAAACTCTTTTAATCAATCTTCTATGTCTACTATTTATTAAACAAATTTCCTCCATATGTAAATACAAAAGAATACTATTTATAGTATTCTTTTGTATTCCTTAAACACTAAACTTAACCAAGAAGCACAAACCCC
This sequence comes from Candidatus Vesicomyosocius sp. SY067_SCS001, assembly GCF_014706615.1. Lineage (NCBI taxonomy): Bacteria > Pseudomonadati > Pseudomonadota > Gammaproteobacteria > Pseudothioglobaceae (SeqCode) > Candidatus Vesicomyidisocius > Candidatus Vesicomyidisocius sp. SY067_SCS001. The sequence continues at coordinate 1,028,723 of NZ_CP054877.1, forward strand.
AACAAGGAAAAAATAATTTTACTTAGAAATCACTTGATCACGACTATCAGCAGTTGCATTAGCTTTAGCATCTGCATACCCCTTAGCATATGCATCTACTTGTGCTTTAGCATATACATCTACTTGTGCTTCAACGTTAGCATTGGTAATACCTTCATATTTTCCATCAACACTTGCATTAGAGACATTTTTAATTTTATTATTATTATTATAATGGAACCCCCAATCAGAATCATTGTTCATGTTTTTATTATTCGAAAAAGGTCCCCAATTATTAACACCGTTAAAAGGTCCCAAATTAGAACTACCATCAAAAGGTCCCCAATTATTAGCGCCGTTAAAAGGACCTATATTTGAACCACTATTCACTGGACCCCAATTATTTAAATCACTACCACTACCATAACCGTAACCATTATTATTTGAGCTATTATTAAAAAAACTAGCTGATACTGATGTAACAGCTACCAAAGTAAAAATAACAATTATCTTTCTCATATTAATCTCCAAATTTAAAAGTATTAACTCTCTTATTTTTTAAGAGGGGTTTAAGTATCAAACCTCATAGTCTTGATGGAAATATTATACGATAAATATATTATAAGTCAATAATATTCTAATATATATTTTTAAAAAAGCAACTAGAAAACTAAATTGATATAGAATTAACAAAATAATCCCTTAGTTAATCACATTAAGTACTGTAAAAAAATTCTAAGTATCATAATCTTAAAACATCAAATTAACAATAATCTCATATACTCTATAAAAGAGTAATATTTTACATTAAAAATAAAATTATAAAAAAACTAATTACAAATCAGTAAGCTTAGTCTTTTTAAGAACTAACCACCTAAAAATATTCTTAAGTAACTTTTTAACAAAATAACCAACTCATGCAAGTATCTAAAATTTTAACTATTTCTCCAATATCTTTCTGAATTAATAATAGCTCTTAACAATAAATAACTAAATTTATAAATAATAAAACAAAATAAGATTGTATTAATCCTATTGATTCTCAATCTTTAAGGTAGAGACTGCTGCAGGAAACAACATATAACTTAAATCATTATAGGTTGTATTCATTGATTCGAAAAAATTTTTCTGATATTCACTAGTGTTATTATTCATAATAAAATTAGATTGTGAAATTTTATTTTTTTTAAAAGTAAAAGAAAAATCAGTTAATACCAACCAATTACTAGGCTTAACACTATTTTTAATTCTAAAATTTATACTATTTAACCAAATATTTTGGTTTCTTACAATATTATAATATTTCACAAAACTTAAAGAATTCCAATAAGGATATTTTACTTTATTATTATAATTTGAGATCCCATAATTACCACCCAAAAATGCAAATGATTCATTAAATATTATTAATAGAAAAAATAATAACCAGTTAAATTTCTTCATAAAAATACCTAATCAATCATCGTATACTTAAAAAGAATTATATCATTGTGTTTAATATCTACAAATATTATCAAATATACACTTATGTAATCAATCAATACCCTTTATCGATACACCTGCTTACATAAATTTTATAAAATTACTAATAATAACTTTAAAATCTAAAGATTGATTAAAGTAAAATATCCTTATTGGAATTCTTTTTTAGCCGTAAACTATTAAAATAAGATATTAACCATATTCACTCATACTATTGTAGTTGATTCAATCAATCACTTAATTATAAAATTTTCAAAAAAAATCTAACCAAATTATTAAAATTAACAATTTTAATATATACTATCTTATTAGATATATTTTATCAATATAAATTTTGATAAAATATAGGCTTAAATCATAAGCTTTAAAATTTCTTATATACTTAATAAGTACTGAATTATATTATTCAACATTTATATTAGTAGTCTTAATCTGTATTAATATTAAAATCAACAAATAGGATTACTACTTTTAAACTTCTAATATAATTACTCAAATTAACTAATAATTTAAACAATGATACATCGTTAAAAAACAATATTTCATCAATTAATAATAGATTTTTAATCTTATAAGTACTAAACGTAAAATTATTAATACTTTTTTCACCTTAACATTAAAATTTATCTACATTATTTTTACAATATATTATTATCTTATCTAATATTTATCTTAATTACTATTACTAAAATAGTATATTGCTATATTAAACATGGTGCCGATGGCCGGACTCGAACCGGCACAAGCATAGCTTACTACCCCCTCAAGGTAGCACGTCTACCAATTCCGCCACACCGGCCATATGAAAATCAATTATATTAATAATTTGGAATATCAATAGTATCTAACTTATTTAAAATAGGAATAACCGTAGGAATATCAGGCGCTACCAGTTTTCCTGTTGTTATTTGTTCCATAATACTTATTGACTTATTACCAACACTACTATCATGAGTCGCCAAATAAGCTAACGTCAAACTAGTTAAAAAAAAGCCCAAAGATAAACCAGTAATTAACTTATAAAGAAATGAATTTGCACCTCGTACACCAAAAACCGAACCAGAAACACCCGAACCAAAAGCAGCACCTGCATCAGCACCTTTACCATGTTGCATTAAAATTAAAACAATTAAACTTAGTGCTAAAAACATATGAATAATCAAAATAAATTGAAAAGACATCATTAACTAGCCTTACAAATTTGTAAGAAATCTTGAGCTTTAAGTGAAGCACCCCCAATTAAACCTCCATCAATATCTCTACAATCCATTAATTCAGCTGCATTTCTAGGATTCATACTACCGCCATAAATAATCGGAGTAATTTGTGAAATATTATCATCATGTTTGGCAAGCATTGAACGAATAAAAGCATGTATATCTTGTGCTTGATGAGGTGTTGCAGTAATACCGGTACCAATTGCCCAAACTGGTTCATAAGCAATAATAATATTTTTAAACGCATTAATACCAACCAAATCAATTACAGCTTGAATTTGTTCTGAAACTACTTCCTGAGTCTTGCCAGAATCTCTATCTTCTAATAGTTCCCCAATACACAAAAGCGGAGTTAAATTGCTATTCAATGCAACTTGCACTTTTTGTGCAACAATCTCATTATTTTCAAAATAAAGACTTCTGCGTTCTGAATGACCCACAATAACATATCGAGCACCAAAATCTTTAATCATATCAACACTAACTTCACCTGTAAAAGCGCCTGATTTATTAAGATTTAAATCTTGTGCTCCTAAATTTAGTTGCGAACAACCAACTAATGCTTCAACCTGTGCCATATAAGGAAAAGGCACACAAACAATTACCTTAGATTTAACATCTACCATACCAGATAAAATCTCCATTACTAATATATTAGTTGCTTCTTTAGAAGCATTCATTTTCCAGTTACCTACTATGATTACTTGACGCATAATTAATTTTCTTTTAAAAAAGAAATAATGTTACGCCATTTAATTATAAAAATCAATTTTATAAAAATTAATGTGAAGATTTAGAACCAAAATACAAAGCCAATGAAACCATTAAAATCCCTAAAGAAAAATAAACCAAATCTAACGATGAATCAAATGACATTAACAAAGAAACTTCAAAAAAAGTAACCACTAAAATCATAAGTATTACTTTAGCAAGCTTAGATTTTAAATCATCTAACGAATTAATCACCAAAACCTTAGATGATTGATCGCTATCCTTAGCCTCATCAATATCACTAATAAAAAGTTCATACAAACCTAACGAAAAAATTAATAAAATAGTTGCTAACAAAAACCCATCAATCGAACCTACTGTATGTGCAACCAATTCAATCTTTAACACCTTTCTAATCTCTGGTGTGGCTATTATATAATCAAAAATATGAACCAATAAAGCAAATACATCAACTGCAGTAATCACAAAAAGTAATAATGACAATAATAATGAAGAAATAACAGCTACTAAAACCATATAACGAGAACCCCATAATAATTTTTCAAAATACTTTTCTAAACCATTCATTGAATAACCTCACATACATAATATTAATACTTTAGTATATCATTACTTAATTTTAATTCAATTTT